>JBCCLN010000026.1:0-25171 GCA_039026865.1 Bacteroidota bacterium
AGATTAGGGCCCAAAGCAGCTAAATGTGCGATGGCTCGTAAAATGGCGATCATCTATTTTCATATGAGGACTAAAAAAGAAGCGTTTAATCCCGAAATATTTCGGCTAAACCAAACGAAATTTAAAGAAAAACGAAGTAAAAGCCTTGAACAACAACTGGCTGCCCTAAAGAAGGCTGCTTAAGGTGTGTATAAGGTGGGTTAAAGTAGTAAATAAAAAAAAGTAATTTATGTGATACATGACAGGCTTAGGCAAAGAATGGATAACGAGCTCAAACAAAAACCAATCGGAGATAACAAACCGCCAAAACCAGTTTAGCCAACTGAGTTCTTTGTAAATGATGATACAATAAGATGCTTTAAAAAAAGTTTGAGTATTGAGGGGCTAATTCCACCATATGCCCAAACATTTAAATACGATCAAGCTCAATGTCCCTCTATGTGTTTTCCTTAGACTTTACTAAAGAGGAGGATTACACTAATCGGCAAGTGCAATTTAAAATTACCAAAGGTATAGAGTTTAAACAAACCCTTAAAATTACTTTAATGTGAAAAAGTATACTCTTGGCAAAAAAGCACTGGAATTGCTCGAAGAAAATGGTTATCACCTCAGATCTAAAGAAAATATGGTATTCATTAAGCGTTCCCCTGGAATCATGGGTATTATTGTTATCGTAATTATAACCTTATTCTTAATCATTCCTTTTTTTTCCGCAGGTTTGGGTTACGGTGTTGGGTTAATAGCAACCGTTTTCGGTGTAGTATTGGCCAATAGGTTGTACTTTTCAGATCGCTCACGTTTCGTATTGGATAATGATAAAAAAACATTTAGCGCTAAAATTGGCACTTATCATCAAGAAAGTCAGCCTTTATCTATGATTACATCTCTTATATTGCACTCTAAATTCGTTGATGAATATGTATCAGCTACCAGAAATTCTGTAGAAGAATATATGATATCTATCCAGATTCAGTTGATAAACAAAGAGAATATTACCCTTTTAAAGTTAAAGTCTGAACAATTCGAACCAAACCCGGAGATTGATGAAATCTATTATTTTCTGGAGAATTCAGTAAAAGAAGCTAAAGCTGCTTAGCTATAATTGTCCAACATTTCTTGAAGGTCTTTAAGCGTATTAGCCTCTTGTGGCTTTTTGTCCTTTCTCCATCGGCTCATCCGGGGAAACCGCAATGAAATCCCCGATTTATGTCGTGTGGATTTGGCAATTCCTTCAAAAGCGATTTCAAAGACCAACTCTGGCTTTACACTTCTCACCGGGCCAAATTTTTCAATAATATTAGATTTTACAAATCGATCCACTTGTCGAAATTCTTCATCCGTAAGTCCACTATATGCTTTGGTAAATGGAATTAGCTCTTCATTATGCCAAACCGCAAAAGTATAGTCCGTAAAAAGATTTGCTCTTCTTCCGTGCCCTCGTATGGCATAGATCATCACTGCATCTATTACCAAAGGATCTACTTTCCACTTCCACCAATCGCCTCTTTTTCGACCCACTTTGTAATCAGACGATTTTCGCTTCAGCATGAGCCCTTCCGATGCATATTTTCTACTGTCTTCTCTCTCTTTTGATAATTCCTCTATACCCTCAAAAGTGACCAGTTCTGAGATTTTTAGGTTGGGATGATTCGTTATTTGAATGAGTTTCTCCAACATTTCTCTTCTAAAAGTCAAAGCCTTCTTTCTAATATCCTTACTTTCAAATTCCAGTAGATCATAAGCGATCATTATGACAGGAACCTCAGCAAGAAGCTTTTTTCCTACTGACTTTCTTCCTATTCTTTTTTGTAAATCATTAAAAGAAAGTGGATTTCCGTTTCTAAAAGGCAGGATTTCCCCGTCAATTGCGACACCTTCAGGCAAAGCATGCTTTAAAAGTGCGAACTCAGGGTATTTATTTGTAACCAATTCCTCACCTCTGGTCCAAACAAAGATCTCTCCTCCTCTTTTTATCAGCTGTCCTCTAATGCCATCCCACTTTCTTTCTGCATACCATTCTTTAGGATCGGCTTCAAAATCAGATTTTTCATCTAGTTGGTAAGCCAAATAAAATGGATAAGGTCTTGATAGATCTTCATCTCCCGATGTTTCTAAAATTAATGATTCGTAGCTATGCGTTTCTGGCGACCAGTTTCCCATCAACCGATGCGCAAGTTCATTTTCTTCTTTGCCGGTGTACTTCGCTAAGGCCTTGACCATTGTTTTTTGAGAAACCCCTATTCTGAAACTCCCTCCAATGAGCTTATTAAAAATAAGCCGCTCTCGTTTGGTTAGCTTTTTCCATGAACAAATGATAAATGCCTTTTTCTCCTCTTCGGTCCTATCTGAAATTTGAAGAATGGATTCCATCCACTCAGACAGTGTCTGTTTATCATTCCCATCATCATAAGGTAATATCAAAGATATGGTCTCAGCCATATCTCCAACTACTTGATATGATTCTTCAAATAACCATAAAGGCAAACCAGCCTCTTCAGCAGCCCACTCTTTGATTCGAGCGGAATTTACTTTTCGCTTGGGACGCTTGCCAGAGAGTAGAGCAATAGCCCAGAGTTTATCCTTGTCATTTGCCTCATGTAAATAAGCGATGAGGGCTTGAATACGATCGTTGGTTTTTGTTGTTTGATCC
Organism: Bacteroidota bacterium; assembly: GCA_039026865.1. Classification (GTDB taxonomy): domain Bacteria; phylum Bacteroidota; class Bacteroidia; order Cytophagales; family Cyclobacteriaceae; genus Ekhidna. The sequence continues at coordinate 2,651 of JBCCLN010000026.1, forward strand.
AGCGTTTCAAAAAGCGATGCAAAAGCTTTCATAAATCACCGGATTTGGGATCAAGACTTTCACCTTCAAAAAATGTTTCTTCTGAAAATGCTTCATATCCATTATACTCAAGCCATTGACTAAAAGTATCAGTATATCCATGAGTACATATAACTCTCTCTGTTTGTGTTGCCTTTATTGCTAGGTTTAATCCTATCCAATCTGCGTGATCTGAGAGGATGAAACCTCTGTCCACATTTTGCCTCCTTTTGGATCCTCTTAACATCATCCAGCCGGACGCAGTACCAACTGAATACGGCTTGAGCTTCGATGCCCAAGGAGAACCAATAGCAGATGGTGGAGCAATAACTAGTGCTTTTCTAAGCTTTTCTTTGGGTACATCATTCGTCAAGTAAGGAAAGCTTCTTTTCAGAATTCCCATTTCATTGTGAATCCTATTTACGGTATCAATTGCCCCGTGGCAATATATTTCTCCTATTGAGTGATTTAGAACGGAGAGAATTCTTTGTGCTTTACCTAAGGCATATGCACATAGCAAGCTAGTCTTTCCCTGCTTTTGATTTTCAATCCACCAGGATTCTATTTGTCTCACCGTTTCGTTTTCTTTCGGCCATTTATAGATAGGTAATCCAAATGTGCATTCCGTTATAAATGTGTTACATTTTACCGGATAAAAATCCTCGGCAATAGGGTCTGGGTCTGTCTTATAGTCACCAGAAACACACCAAACTTCTCCATTGTATTCTACTCTTATTTGAGACGATCCAATAATATGTCCGGCGGGATGAAGGCTCACTTTTACTCCATTCAAATAAAATGTTTCTTCGTATTCTTTCCCTTCTACCCTAATTGAGCCCAAGCGCTGTTTCAAAATAGGAATGGAGTGATGATGAGATAAGTAATGTTGATGCCCCAACTTTGCATGATCTGAATGAGCATGTGTAATAATGGCCTTATTTACCGGTTCCCATGGATCAATATAAAAATCCCCTTTTTCACAGAAAATCCCCTTTCTCGTAAATTTTAAGAATGCATCTTTCATTAATGGATCTGTTAAACTTCTCCATCACATTTAAAGTTTTATTTATAAATATTTCCCAAATATTCATCTCTACCTCAAATTCTTAAAACCGAGTTTTTAGAGGTGCCCGTAATATTTTCTTTAAGTTTTAAACTAGGAAATAAGTAAAACAGCCAATCTATAGTTGTTTTCTATGAAGTGAAACCCTAGAACTATCATTGAAAACAGCTTTGGCTAATGGACGATAAAAACAATAACTTTTTTCTTTTGCCAAGAAGATTAGAAAATGAATTCAATGGCTGATTTCTATTCACGCATTGAAATTGATAAAGATCACTAAAACTAAAGAAGATATATGCATTAGTCTCTTAAAGCGGAAATATTATAAAAAATAGATCTACACAGTGATCAAGAAGCTCCATCATACGACTTAACCCGCATTATTTATCTCAATGAATAACACCCGAATTTTTCCATCTAACTAAAATGCAACTATTTGAAAATCAGAAATTTACAAAAGTGCTTTTAGTTAGCTATTTTTATGTTACATAGCCGCCTTAGCAGTGCAATGTCTTTGAAATGCAGGTTAACCAGCGTCTCCTTACCTTGCTAAAAGATTACGACCATTAAAAGGATTATAAAAAAGGCATTCTTTTTCATGTCTGCTCCATTACGAAATCCGCAATATGGCCAAACATCTCATTTATTGATGATTTTCTTTCAGAAGATCCATTACTGTTTTTACCGGATTAAAGGTAATTAAAGGTACTTCCACAAAGATAGTATTCCAATCTGCCATACTACCATTCCATAAACCAGGAAGTTCCATTGCTTTTAATTTTCTTCCTTGATAGGATTTTTCGGTAATGAACCCAGTATTATCATCTCGAAATTTCAAGAGATCGAACGGTTCTCCATTATAATCTTTCAATCCGCACACCAGATCAACTGGATTGAAGTGTGTAGACTTCACAAAAATTGATTCTTGATCTGAGGCTTTTGTATCGACTTGTGCAGATTCCACAATTTGAAGCGTTAGATTTCCACCGCTTTTTACCCAAAATGGACCTCCTCCCGGCTCGCCCTCATTTTTCACCATACCACAAACCCTTATTGGACGGTTAAGTTTGTGAATAATCTCTTCTTCTGAAAGTAATCCATCCGTACCCATTTCTCTTAACAAAGCGATCCCTTTATCTTTGATGTTCCCTCCTCTTTCAGCAGATCTTAGAAGTTCAAATGCTCGTGATTGATAAGTAAGCAAGATCCCTGCAAGCGCTTTTTTATAACTAATGGTTTCTTCTTTAATTCTATCAGGCACTACGTTGTCAATATTTTTGATAAACACGATGTCAGCATCTAGTTGACCCAGATTTTCTAACAATGCACCATGACCAGCAGGCCGGAAAAGAAGATTACCTTCATCATCCCTAAAAAGATCATTGCCTAAATCCACAGCAATAGTATCTGTAGAAATCTTTTGTGTACTATACGTAATGTTTATGTGAGCATCTAGCTGAAGAGAGGAGAGTAACTTATCGATATAGCTTTCGAATTTTTTTTGGTGATTTGGTGAAACGGTAAAATGAATATTTACATTCCCTGATTTTGATGCATAGGCAAGACCTTCATAAATGTGCTCATGTGCAGGTGTTCTCACATGATCTTCATATCTATGAAATTTTAAAAGACCTTTAGGCAAACTACCGTAGGCTAAACCTTCGTCTAGCAAAAGAGAAGATACGATCCTCTTATCCTTCTTTTTTACAGATTCCTCAAAACTCTCTTTATATTTTGCATTAAAAGCATCTTTTAAGTCATCGCAAAATGCAAAATCCCAGATACTATTAAAAAATTGCTTGGTTTGATCATTTTCCAAATAATTCTTATCATCCAAGTCCAAAAGAGCGAATAGGCTTTTAAACATACGGGATGCTGCACCAGAAGCTGGAACAAATTTAAGAACGCTTACTTCTGCAGACTCATAATAGGTTATCAACTCATTGATTCTAGAATCATCAATTCTTACAATACCGTTTCCGACTGTCGCAGCATCAACCAATCTTAATGTTTCAAATCCTTTTTTAAAGCGAGCAACCTGAGCGTTTATTTCCTTCTCGGTAATTCGTCTTTTTTCCAGGAGGCTTAAATCTTTTAGGTTAAACATGAGGTGTATAATTTAGCGTACTAAGATGCCTTTTTACTTAGAAAAATTTAAATTTTCTATCATTTTTAAAACGACTAATAATTCAAAATATGGATGAATATCTTAAAAAATTATCTACTAGATTTTACGGCATATCTCTTATTCCAAAAAACTTATGGAAAGATTATGGCTATGTGCTTTTAAATATCGCAGGCTCTGATGGTGAAGTATCAGATGCTGAGTTGGAATGGTTAACTGTAGAATGTGCCAAATCAATAGGAATAGACGAGGAAATAATTGTGGATTGGGAGAATTTTGAGTACGATGAGGATGAATTGGAAGAACTTTTTCTAAACCTCAATTCTTCATCATTCACAAATTTTAATAAACTACTGATTTATGATGCTATTCGAATGTGTAGTTCAGATCATGATTACGCTGAAGACGAAAAAGATCAAGTTTATCATGCCGCGCGAATATTAAAAGTGTCAACAGAAACGGTTATGGCGATCGAAGCCTTAGTTGAGCTTGAAAGTGCTGCAGAGAAACTTAGATTTTCTATTCTTTAACCGTAAATATCATTAACCCGCATAATTCACCACAGATAGTGGCGGGTTGATTCAAGAATTGATTTACAGTAGTTGAATATTCACACTGAATGATTTTTGATTCCTCAAATTTTTGGGAACGACATTGTCCTCTCATTCAAAATCAATTACCTCCTATTCACTGTGTTACCCTCACCTCAACGAATAAAACCCGAATTTTCGGATTGAGCAAATAAAACTGTAATAGCTGCTTAATACGATCTTTAATCGCTTAAAGTTATGCCTCTACAGTCGTGTATATAGGTAACATAATCCTGAAGTACTTCCCAAAAATCGGACAGTAAGTTAAGGATGATTAAACCCTATAAATTTACCAAACACTGAGTGAACAATTTACGGTTACAATAAACCAACGGTTTACTTTCAATTCATCCAAAAAGTTGGATAAATTTTTGAAAAATTGATAGAATGTTCCAAAGGACATAATAGATTAAGTTCAGACTTTCGCTAAAAAACTAAGCCGTAAGTATCTCAATAGCGTATTTTGTCTTCTCTGAGAGACACTACTTTACAACAAGAAAATTTTATGTCACGAACTTCCCTAATCAGGTTTTTGAAGATCAACCTGTCAACTAGCACTTTTTTCAAACATGAAATGGTTAAAGTTAATTCAAAAAGTCTCCTCGTAGTTTTCTAAATCTTTTGCGTGCCTCGGCAGCATATAAACTCCCTGGATATTCTATCAAAAACTGTTGATAAAGTTCTTTTGCTTTCTCTATATCATTCAATTGAAGGTCATAGACTTCAGCTTTTTTAAAGGATGCATCATCAGCTAATATATCATAAGCAAAAGAACTTATAATTTGATCTAGATACTCTAACGATTTTTCTGCATTTCCCCTTTCCAATTCTAGTTTTGCAAGTAGCCAATAAACCTCATCTGTTATAGGATGATGCTCATATTTTATAAGCATAAGAGATAAAGCTTTTCGAGCCTCATTTTTCTTGTTTTGGAAAATTAGTAATTCTACATCTGCAAATTCCTTCATTACTTGATCAGTTGTATCCAACGCTGTATTATCGGTAATTAACATTCCAAGAGACAGAGCATCATTGGAAATGTTACGGGTTGTGTTTTTTTTCAATATATCTAAGTGACCTTTAGCCAATGCAAAGTTCCCGCTGAAATAGTTAAGCCTGGCATTTCTGAGTTTTGCATCATAAGCTAAGGTAGAACTTTTATTAGCCTTCTCCACTTGTGAATATAAAAGCGTAGATTCCCAAGGCTCGCCCTTCAGGAGATATATATCTCCAAGGTCCAATTTACTTTTTGAAACCAACGTTCTCCCTGCTTGAGGACTGTTTATTAGTTGATTTAAAATCTCGGAAGCCTTATCTATTTCATCAAGATAAAATGCATGTAAAAGCGCTTTGTTTCGAAGCGCCTCAAACGCAGTTTGGGAAGGAAATAATTCTTGGTAAAGAATTGAATACTGATCTGTCAATGCCTTGATTTCCTGAGGATCAATAGGATAGGTATTTTTAATTTTTTCTTCCTTTGCTTCCATCCACAATTTCTTTGCGAGAGAATAATTTCTTCCAAAGGGATATTCACTAGCAACGTACAAGAATATTTCTTCTGCATCTTCATAGGATTTATTATCCAATGCTATATGACCAATTTGCATAGTTTTATCACCTGCCTGTTTATTCCTTTTATCGATTGCCCGTGCTTGGATAAATGCTCCGGAAAAATTTTTTCTTTGCAATTCTACCCAAATAAGAAGCTCCGGAAATTTGGTATCCCCAGGATTCTCTTGCATTTTTTTGATAAGCGTAGATTCCAATTCATCAAATTCTTTTTCTTCCCGAATGTAATTTTGCAGAAGGTTTTTAACATAACTAAGACGATTTGGACTGTCTGAAGCGTAATTAAGATACTCTTCTATCATAGCCGGCTTATTATCAACAATTCTGTACACAGCAGCCAATTCCAAAGCATGCATAGAATAAACTCCTCTCAATTTTCTTGATTCTTTAAAAAACTCAATTGCCTCATTATATAATTCTTCGCTGATAAAATATTGTGCTAATATGCCTAGTTGATAAGGATCAGCCCTCGATTCTTTTTTTATAGTATTGATGTAATTATTTAGTTTTTGAGGTTCATATAAATCTGCATAAAGACCTGCCAGATTTGCAACAAATTGCATGTTGTTTGGAAACGTTTTAATTGCATACTTAAGAAAAAGCTCGGCCTCTTTAGTTTCATGCAATGCTTTTAAAACACTCAGATAATTAGCCGCAATTAATTGTATATTGTAAGGACTTTTAGAAAGCTCCACATAAATTTCTTTTGCTTTTTCCAAATCTCCCTGTTGGTAATATTCGCTTGCTATTTGAATTTTATTCTGATCCTGTGCAGGTACGGTAATGAGAGTAGTAAGAAATGTGAGATGGAGAAAAAACAGTTTAATCATTTTTATTTTTAATCTATGTTAATAATAAAAGTAAAGTTTAAATACATTTCATCTTTATTGTTAGGGATGTGAATAGGTGGAAAAAGTATGAAAATATAATTTGCAAAAACCAATTGTTTATAAGTTAAATACGGATTTGTATAATTAATAAAGATATCAACTAGTAAGTCATTGAAAAATAAACATTTGGATAAATTGTTGGTAAAGCGAATGAATATAATGTTGATAAAACCGATGAATTGAATTTGGTAATAAAATGTGCATAACCTTAGGTTTAGAGAAAGTTAATCATTCGATAGTATTATGCTTTAAGTGTTGAAAAAGGATTAACGTAATTACGCACACTTGTGAATGAATTATTAACATGTTATTAAAACGAGATGTCAATTTCCAACACCCAATTTTCCCTTATAGAAGTTTCATCTGGATGTAAATAAATATCCTCTGGTGGTATATCCTGAAGTAAATTTCCGGGAGACCATATGCCGTCTAAATTGTTATCAATGAGTATTCTGATAGTGTATTTTCCTGGTTTTACCTTGGAAAAAGTTATTTTTTTTGAACTCCAATGATAATATGCAGGTTCGTTGTTGCTATCAAGTAATTGTAGTTTGAAACTTTGATAAGAGGTTTCAAGACTAAATTTTATGGAACCATATGACTGTGGTTCTTCCAATTCAATGTTTAATGACTGTGATTTAGAAGTATCATTTTCTACAGAAATAAAAGCACCTGTCTCTGTTATAAATTCTACTGAGGGCAATTTGGTCTTAGATGAAGTTAGTTGTTCTGAGTTCCTGTTTTCTGAAAAAGTACTATCATTCTTAATCGTAAGAGATCGAATAGTATCTACTATATGTTTTGCAAGGATATTTGATTCAATATTAAGTTTTGTTTTGTTATCGTTCCAAGTGAATTTAGGTGTAAGTTGAAATTTATAAGAGCTGTCTTTGGATATGAGAAACATGGTACTGTCTATGAATGATACAGGCTTGCTGAACGTTACATTGAAGCGTTGATTATTTTCTAAAGAACGTTGGGATGTTTCTACTTTATACGAAAACGCTGATGGTTTTCTATTTGATTGGACAAAAGCGGTCTTGATAGTATCTATACTTGAGTTGGAGAGACTATCAAAGACAGTTGAAATTATTTTGATTGAGTCTCCGATATTAGTTTTTTCTGACTTATAAATTCGTATTACATCTTTATTTTCCCCGATAAGATTATGATAGAAGTAATGAGGATGTATTTCGTATTTTGATATTGTTTTGCTGTATTTTATTTCAATATACGGTCCTGTAGGTCTTGTATTGATGTAGGTTATAGGTTTTACATTTTGTAAAAGAGTGGGTATTGGTTTTTCGATAAAAATTGAAGAATCCAGTGAAATGCTATCCACAACAAATCCATGTGCTTCTGTTTCAGGATCAAGTAGTATATTCCGATTATCATCATTGAATACTATCAATTTGTATAAACCTTTCTTAATATAGTTAATGGAAAATAGACCACTATCCCGAGAAGTAGTAAAATATAGTGGATTCTGTGTAAAGTAATCTAGTGTGTCAGTGTAAGGGTAAAGACCAACTAAGTATGCATCCACTTCTTCCTGTTCAAAGAGATCGATGATTTCTCCGGAAATATTCAGAGAATCAATGTATGACCCAGTGCTAAAAGCTAGAGATAAGTTAACAACGGGATTATTTTCAGTAATGTCGGTAATTCCATCCGCAAAATTGAAATTAAAGGTTGTGGAGTCTTGAAATATACCATCGAATTTGATTATCAATGTATTTTTTTTTACCGTTGTTTTGTATTTACTTTCAGTTTTGGGTGTTATGATTAGTTGCTGCTGAATTTTGTCTGCGTTGACAAATTCTGAGAATTCGAATTTAAACTCTGTGTTTGTAAAATTAACTGTGCCGTTTAAAGGAATGGAATTTATCAATACAGGTGGAATGGTGTCTTTTGGACCGCCATTTGGGCTTGATATATTTGCACAATTTTGAATAAAAAAGTTAGTTGCAACTAAAAAGCATGTAGTTGCAAATAGATTTTTCATTTTTTTAATATGTAAATAAGGCTAGCGTATTCTCCACTTTTCTTTGCTTTTTTGTTTGATTCGTAAGCTGTTTTTATTGATCTTGTAAAATTATATTTACCTGTCATATACTTTTCACTAAGTATCGATATGTAAAAAGAGTCGAAGATCATGGGTATTGTATCAATAAGTTTAAGTTTATTTTTTGCAACTAACATGCCAAATGATGTCTGTGTAAAATGATAAAGATGTCTAGGTACATCATAAGCAGCCCAATATTCTTTATAGTGTAAGGCATCATAAGACTTTATATTTGGCACAGCAACAAAAAGAATGCCTTCATCTTTAAGGCTTTTTTTAAGATCTTTTATGGTTTCTCTCAGACTATGCACATGCTCTATTACATGCCAAGCAGTTATAATATCTACTTTTTCTTTAAGATCTTTTAGATTATTAACTAAACGCAGGTTTTTACTTTGTGCTTGAATTTTTGCTTCTTCATTAGGCTCAAATCCAATGGTATGAAAACCATTTTTTTTGCAAGCTTGTAAAAAATCTCCAGTACCACAACCATAATCGAGAATTGCTTTATTCTTAGAATATTGTTGAATTAGCTTTATTTTTTTTTTAATTGTATATATCCGAACTAATTTATAGAGTAGATTAAGTAGGTTATTGGATTTATTTGTATGTGATATGTATTTGTTACTTTCATAATACTTGTAAAGTGATTTTTCATCAGGTCTGGGATTTGTGAAAACTAAGCTGCATTTATTACAGATATTTAGAGCAAAGCTTTCGCCAGTGACTAAGTGATCTGTGCAAATAAGGAAGTTTGTAAGGTTAGTGTTTTTGCAAACAGGGCAAACTTCTAGTTTTTCATACATTATTTGTTGAGATAAACCATTAAAACTGAAACATCAGAAGGAGACACTCCACTGACTCTTGATGCTTGGCCAAGTGTCTCTGGTTTTACAAAAGAAAGTTTTTCTTTAGCTTCTGCAGATAAGGAATTAATTTGTTGGTAATTAAAATGTTTCTTTATTTTTAGAGATTCCAAGTTTTGCATCTTTTCTGAATTCTGCTTTTCTCGCTCTATGTAAGTTTCGTATTTAACTTGAATTTCTGCCTGTTCGATTGCTTCTAAAGAGTATTTATTTAATGTATCTTTAATAGAAGATGAAAAAATTTTGAAATCTGAAAGTTGAATTTCCGGTCTTTTTAAAATTGTATAAAGAGGGGATTTATCTTTGATAGGTGCAGATGAAAGTTTTTTTAAAAATGATGAAGCTTCTTGTGGTTTGAAATGGATGGATTTAAGTTCGTTAATGAGTTGACTAGTTGCTTTCTTTTTTGAAAGCATATGATTGTATCGTTTTTCTTCTGAGAGTCCTAATTTATAACCCTTTTCGGTAAGTCTAAGATCTGCATTGTCTTGTCTTAATAAAAGCCTGAATTCAGCACGAGAAGTAAACATTCTGTAAGGTTCATTGGTCCCTTTGTTGATTAAGTCATCTATTAATACACCGATATAAGCTTCGTCTCTTTTAAGTACAAATGGTTCATAATTGTTTAATTTTTGATGTGCGTTAATACCTGCCATTAAACCTTGGCAAGCAGCTTCTTCATATCCTGTTGTCCCGTTGATCTGACCTGCAAAGTATAAGTTTTCTATATACTTGGTCTCTAAAGTGGAATTGAGTTGAGTAGGAGGAAAGAAATCATATTCTATCGCATATCCAGGCCTGAACATTTTTGCATTTTTAAAACCTGGTATTTCTTTTAATGCAGCAAATTGAATGTTCTCGGGAAGAGAGGTAGAAAAACCATTAAGGTATATTTCTATAGTGTTCCAACCTTCTGGCTCAATGAATATTTGATGTCTTGTACGATCTGCAAACCGACTAATTTTATCTTCAATAGAAGGACAGTATCTAGGTCCTAAACCTTGAATTCTTCCTTGAAACATGGGTGATTCTTTGAAACCTGTTTGGAGTATTTCATGTACTTTTTGATTGGTGTAAGAGATAAAACAAGATTTTTGATGATTTAAGGGTTCTGTTTCTGCAAGGTACGAGAACTTATTTGGTCTTTCATCTCCTTTTTGCTCTTCCATTTTCGAGTAATCCAAGCTTCTTCCATCTATTCTTGGAGGTGTACCTGTTTTCATTCTTCCTGACTCAAACCCTAGTTGAATAAGTTGTTCTGTAATTCCCTTAGATGCTTGTTCACTAGAGCGTCCACCACTGAAGTTTTTCTGTCCAATGTGTATGAGGCCGTTTAGAAATGTTCCATTAGTGAGAATGACCGCTTTGCTGTTAATTTTCAAACCGAGACTTGTTTTAATACCGATTAATTTTCGATTTTTGATCATCAGTTCAACAACCATTTCTTGCCAAAAATCTAAATTATTAATCCCTTCTAGCGTTAATCTCCATTCTTCAGCAAACCTCATACGATCGGATTGCGCACGAGGGCTCCACATGGCTGGTCCCTTGGATTTATTTAACATTCTAAATTGAATGGCCGTTTTATCGGTTACAATAGCTGAGTAACCACCTAATGCATCAATTTCGCGAATGATTTGACCTTTTGCGATTCCTCCCATGGCTGGGTTACAAGACATTTGTGCGATTGTATTCATGTTCATGGTGATCAAAAGTGTTTTAGATCCCATGTTAGCAGCAGCGGCAGCAGCCTCACATCCAGCATGTCCTGCACCTATTACGATGATGTCATATTTTTCGTGCATAATGCTAATGTTTCACGTGGAACTTTACTAAATGCTCAGTGATGTTTCACGTGGAACTTTTAATTTATAGCAAAGATAAACAGGCGTCTTCTTTTTTTCTCATTTGCTTTTTGTCTAGATCATTCTTATCATCATATCCTATGAGATGAAGTAATCCGTGAATGATTACTCGATATAATTCCTGCTGGAAAGAGGTTTTTAGTGTATTTGAGTTTTCTTTGACTCGATCAATACTGATAAAAATATCTCCTTCTATCATCTTATTTCTTGTAGAATGGTTAAAGGTAATCACATCTGTAAAATATTCATGATTGAGATATTTCTTATTGATATTGAGCAGATATTGATCAGAACAAAAAATATAGTTAAGGTTTCTTATTAAATGATGATGGTCTGTAGCTATTTGAATTATCCAATATTTAAGTTGTTCGGTGTTTTCAGGCACAAAATAAATATCTTCCTGAAAAAAATAAATAGACATATATTAAAATAAATAGAAGCAGAGTTCCGCTCTTCGACCTTTGTTTTTAAAAGAAACTTCGTCACAGAGATTTTTCATAAGGAAAATACCTCTACCTCCGGGTTTGCTTAAGTTTTCTGATAGCGTTGGGTCAGGTAAATTCTCATAGTCGAAACCTGATCCTTGATCTTCAACAATAAATTTGATCTGAGAATCTTCTAAGGAGAGTTGAAGGCTTACGTTTTTTTTGTTGTTGGATTTATTGCCATGAAGTATAGCATTATTGACAGACTCAGTTACCGCTATCATAATATTACCGTAGATGTCATCATTTAATTGATATTTATCTTTCGCGTTATCAATAAAGCTTTCTACAATCCTGATGTTTTCGGGCAAAGAGGGTATCTCTATTTGAATGTTGTCAATCATTCTTCTTGTTCAGTACTTATGCGCCTAAAATAATCGTTAACTTCTTTTTTATAAAAAGGATTTAATTCAATAGGAATTGTTTTTAACAATTCAACTTCTCTTTTTTTAAGTTTTAAATACTCTTCAAATTCTGGCGGTACCTCCCTAGAAACAACAGAAGGTTTTTTTGCTTCCCTTTCTTTTTCTGTTTCTTGTTCTCTGTTTGCCTTATCGGCCTCTAAGAGTCGAGTTTCAATTTGTTTCTGTCTAAAGATTAATTGCTCGGTCAAGCGCTTATTGACTAAGTCAATTTCATTTTTTTCCATCATATCGATGGCTTTTTGTAATTCATCACCGGTTTGTCTTCCTCCAGGTCGTCCTTTTTCCATTTGCTTAAGCATTTCTAATTGGTGCCTGATTATTTCTTGTTCGGCTGCGAGTTTTGCTAATTCTTCCGAGAGTTGTCTACCTGTTTTTCCCGATTCTTTCAATTCCTTTATTTTTTCACCAAGTTGATTTTGAAGATTTTGCATATCAGGTATTCCTTGTGGCTGTTTCTTTTGATCTGAACCATTGCCCATGGCCTCCGACATGGTCATCTGCATTTGTTGCATTGTGTCATCAAGTAATAGAGCCAAGTTATTGATGGAGGTCATCGCGAATTGTTGACTTGTTAGCGATCTTCCTCTGTTTCTATCTTTCAGATAGTTTAAGGATTCATTAATACTAACATTAATTTTATCTATTTCTTTAGTAACAAATGAGGAGATTTGAACTACTCGAGAAGCTAGGGAAAGCAGGCTATCTTGAATTACTTTTGCGTCGTCTTTTAACTTAAGTTGTTCCTGAGAAAGTGCCAAGAATCTTGGGTCGGATTGATCAACTTCTCTCATTTCATCCATAATTTCTTCTTGGTTGAAAGACAGTTTTATTAAATTATCTAAAACATCTCTAAGTTGATCAAGGCTGGCTTGCATCATCTCCATTTGCATTCCTCCTTGCATACTGGAAAGTTTCTGACTCAGACTTTTCATTTTCTGGGCAGTATTTTGTTGCTTTTGCTGCAGTCTCTTCTTGTTTTGTTTGTATGATTGGTTTTGATCCTGCCGCTTAGCATCTTTTTGTTCTGATTGATCTTGTGACCCTTCGTTTTGATTATTTTTTTCTTTATTTTCCTGCTTCCTTGTTTGTTCTAATTGTTTTTGAATTTCGTTTAATTCTTTAGCAATTTGCTTTTCCTCATATTCAAAATCTTCCAATGCCTCCGGACGCTTTAACTCCTGGTTCATTTTCATTATCTCGTCCATATTCTCTCTGAAATCCTTAAATTGTTCTTTGATATTTTTTTGAAGATCTTGAGAGATATTAAGATTTTCTTCGTCCGCGGCCTTTTTTTGTTTTGCACTTAAAGTATCTAATTTTTGCAGGTTCTGTTCTAATGCACTTTCGATTTTAAGTCGTTTGAGAAGTTCTAACGCTCTTTCCATATCTCTTTCAAGGTTTTTCTCATTCCTTTGTAGTCTCTTCAATTGTTCACTTATTTGATCTTTTGGTGCATTTTGCTTTAACAATTCTTGGAGTTTTTTATATAGCTCTTGTGTCTCTTTATCCATAAGCTGTTTCAATAGCTCTTGAAGTTTTTTATTCTTTGTTTGAAGCTGTTCACTTTGCTTTTTAAACTGATCATTAGCTTTTTGTAGTTGCTGATGAGTTTTATGTAATTCACTAAGTTCACGGTTTAACCTCTTACGATCTTTTATGACATCCTGTAATAGCTTTTGTTCTTGCCAGTCAAATTTCTGTTCGGTCTTTAAACGATCCTCAATTTCGGATAGCCGTCCCGAAATTTCTTTAGCGTCTTTTTTTGCTACGTCCAGTTTTTTTTCTACCGTTTTGGATTTTTCCGATATAATCTCATCAATAACATCTTCTGTTGGAATCTGAAATATAAATGTCTTAGACTTACTCGTTTTTGCACCATTCACTTCATCGTTATCAGCGACCGAGGCATAAATTTCTAATTTACTGCCCGGAGATAATTTTAAGGAATCAATATTCCAATTGGCATAGAAGCTTTGTTTGGTATTCTTTGGATTGACTTCCAGTGGTATTTCATTAATAATCTGTTCATTATCTTTTCTATAATGGAGTGTAAGCTTAGTAAAACCGTAATCATCAGACACTGTACCTGCTATTGTTATAAATTGATAAGTAGAAGAATCAGGGAAATACTCGGCAGTGATTTTTGGAAAAAGATCTTCGACAACAACGATGTTGTAACTGAGCTCCGACTTGTTTTTGCTAAATTCATTTGTCAATACGATCTGATAAGTCCCTGATTTGAAAATCCGATTTTCTATCACAAACTGATTTTCCTTTTGCCTTTGGAAGTTGATTGTATCACGTTGAAACAATATATCTGCTTTGTTAGTGAAAAGAGCGTTTATTGACCATTTCACTCTGCTTCCTTCCAGAATAGTAATATCTCCAGTATTTGATATTATTCTTCTTGCTCCGCCAGTGTAATTAGGATCTTGGACAGATATATCCATTGACAACAGATTAGGTCTTTCACGTGTTTTTATTTCATAATTTTTAGAAAGAAATCCGCTAGCATTAATTCGAAATGTTTTATTGTTTTTGATTTTTTCAAATGTGAGACTGTAAACATCTGAGTGTTTGTTTTCCAAAATTCTAGAGTTTTCACCCTCTATCTCGAGCTCAACGTCCTCTGGTAAGACATCACCGGATATTCTAAAATCTACCGTGTAGTCTTCTCCTTTAAAAGCTTCTAGTCTTTGATTCAAAAGAGTGAATTGAAACGGCGATGCTCTTTCGTATTCTCGAGAATAATTTGCGATACGATTTGAACTGTCTCTTATGATTTCCGGGCTAATGAATGAGACCAGAGAAAAAAATAAGGAAACTATAGCCAAACTAAAGGCATATTTTTTCACAATAGAGAAATCAATGGCGTTGGTGAAAGATATTTTTTCAAGTTCTCTTGCTTTTTTATCGATTGCAGCTTCTATTAACTCGTTATTCAGTGAATTATGCTTTCCCAGCTGTAAGAGATTTAGCAGTTTATCTTCGATGTCAGGAAAAAACCGCACAATTTCACTTGCAGCGGTTTCATCATCTATGCCTTTGCTAACATTTAAAAACTTGAGAAAAGGAACTATAAAAAAAGAAACAAGCGATACCAGAGAGATGAGAAGAAACAAAAAGAAAATTACACCTCGTGCTGCAGAATTCATCCAAAATTGGTACTCTAAAAAAGCAAACAGAAAAAAAATTGAAAGTGACAAAATTGAAAACACACTCAGCCCAATGATACATTTGCGCTTGTAATATTTGCGCTTGTAATTGTTTAGTTTTCCACGTATTTGATCAAGATTACTCATGTGTCAAGTCTAACGAATAACTATTCCCAAAGGTGCAATTTACCAATCTATTTCTTCTCTGAAATATTCTAAAATTTGAATTTTTAGTAATTTCTCTTGTTCAAGCAAATCAAATCTTGGTAATCGTTTTATGAGTTTCCAGTGAGGCCAGCCTTCACTATCAAGACCTTCCAGATGGTAGTATCCCGCTAAAGAAAGCACTTTGCAAATTGCAATATGAATAAGGTCCTGTTTTTCCTCTTTGGAAAAAGACTTGGGCCCTTTTCCAAGTTCTTGTATTCCAATTAAATAGAGCACAGAATTAAGATCTGTAGGTCGTTTGCCTGTGTTTTCTTTGATCTTATATAAGAGTTGTACCCAATCTTTTTGAAGAGAAAGATCTTTTTTATAAACCACTATTTATCATTATTTTCAATTTATGCTTTCAGATTTTATATCACTGATTTTTCCCAGAACCTGTATAAACTGTAATATATCTCTTATCTCAAAAGAAGAGATCATTTGCACTTCTTGCAAGTTAGACTTACCCGTAACAAACGATCATTTGAATCCGCAAAATGATCTTTTTCAGAAATTTGCATTTGAGCCAAAAATTAAAAGTGCAAGTTCGTTTATCTATTTTTATCAAAGAGGAATTACACAAAAGCTTCTCCACCATCTCAAATATCAGAAAAAGAAAGAGATTGCTTTTCTCCTTGGGACTTGGTTTGCTCAGAATCTAAATCATTTAACTATTGACTTAATTATTCCTGTTCCACTACACAGTCAAAAACAGAGAAAAAGAGGTTATAATCAGAGTGAATTCTTTGCGAAAGGCATAGCAGAAATTTTAGCGCTTGAGGTACTAGAAGATGGAATTACAAGAGTTATACCTACTACTACACAAACGAAAAAATCGAAAGTTAAAAGATGGTCTGATATGGAGAATATTTATTCAGAAGCCTCAGACGAGGTTAGAAATAAGAGGTTGCTGGTAGTGGACGATGTTATTACTACTGGAGCCACAATTGGTATGCTATCTAATCGCCTAGTTGAGGCAGAAGCAGAAGAAATCCACATTGCAGCAATAGCAAGAAGTAAATGAAAAGGCCATTTACTAAAAACAGCATTAAGGGCACCTCTAAAAACTCAGTTCAAGAATTTGAGGTAGCGTTTTTTTTCTGAGACAAGACGTCAAAAACTGAGTTCAGCAGCGTTAAATGAGTATTTTGATAACGAAGTATCAGGAAAAAAGATCATCTCAAAAATTGAAAGTGGGTTTTTAGAGGTGCCCTTAAAAATAATTTGTATAGAAAATTTTTTTAGAAGTTAGAACCTGCTCTAATCATAGCACATCTAAATCCGATAGTAGAAGTTGCTGAATCTTCGAAAAGGTATCTTCTAGTTCCTGGTGACATCCAATAAGCGACATCGTTCCAAGAACCGCCTTTGTACACCCTTAATCTTTTTACAGGGGGGTTATCTGCGTTGTAGGATTTTTGAAGCCCAGACACTTCTAACCATTCATCTTCATTGTAACCTTCTTCATTACCAATAAATGTATAATCTCCATCATAACCTTCTTCCGGGTCTAAGATTGCATCTCTCCTCGCAGGATTAAGATCATCCATATCCCGGAAAGAAAGCGGTCGATAGACGTCTTGTACCCATTCGTTGACATTTCCAGCCATGTTATAAAGGCCAAAGTCATTTGGAGGATAATCGTAAATGTATGTAGTAATCATTGCACCATCATTGAGCTTGCCGGCAATGCCCGCATAATCACCGTTTCCTCTTTTAAAGTTTGCCAGGAAGAAACCCATGTTTTTACCGTAAGGATTTCTCAGTGCATGTCCGTCCCAAGGGTAAAGCCTTCTGTGCGTTTGGTTTTCGTCAAGCCATTGCGTTCCTATTAAAGCCTGCGCTGCATATTCCCATTCAGCTTCGGTAGGGAGCCTATAACCAGGAAGCGTTATGCCGGATGTGAGACCGGGGACAGATCCTACTGAAGAGCTAAGCTCACCACCTTCTGCGCCAGCAAATGCATCGTCACCAGAGGCAATTGGATCCAATAAACCAGCATCTTCTGCAAGTTTTAAATTTACTACAGTAGTTCTCCACTTACAATAATTCACTGCTTGTCTCCAATTTACCCCTACAACAGGGAAATAACGGAAGCCAGGGTATCGGTAGTAGCTTGTGACGTAAGGATCATTGTATGCTAAGTCTTTAGCCCAGACAGTAGTATCTGGTAGATTATTTCTCCAGTAATATTCGTCGGAATCTTGTTTGATATAAAATTCATATTCTAACCAATGAATATTAGCAACTTCAGTTTCGTCCATGTAGAAAGATGCAACAGTCACTGCCCTTTCAAGATTATCGCGTGTGTTCATTACGTCCTCTTCAAAAGAACCTAGAACTGTTCTTCCTCCCTCGATGAAAATTAGATTTGGACCATCAGGTTGCCCACCGAATTCGCTAACCTGAAAACCACCTTCATCGTTGAAAGCATACCCGGTCGCAGTACTGTAACTTCCGGGATATTGTGCGGACGGTTTTCCACCTCTACTACATGCACTTAAGAAAAGCATCACTATAGTCAGATAGCTAGCACTTCTGACAATTTTCACATAATTTTTCATAACACCCTTTTGAATTTGTTTGAAACGTTTCAATACACTAACTAAACACAAATATTTAAATAACCTATATACTGCAAAAGCATTTTAAGTTTAAACCTATATTTCTAATGAATTACCGTCGTTTTTATTGCGTTTTAATCATGAATTATATTTCTACCAGGGGTGAATGCATCTCGTTGATGGCTAATCTGGCAGATTTGATAGAATTAATTTCTTCTAGGCTAATCAATAGTTTGTTTCTAATCTCTTTCATAGTACTTCCTTTAGGGTGATTTTTAATGTAAGAAAGTATGTTTCCAAATATTTCGGATTGGTAATATTCCTGCGGTTTTCCATCTGATAGATAGCATCTCATTTTTCCTCCTTTAATTGTGATTTTTTCAAAACCAATTTCTATAGCTTTCCAACGTAGTTTTACGGTCTCAATTAGATTGTAGACACCATCAGGAATAGGTCCGAATCTATCTTTCATCATGTGGATAAAGTCTGAAAGCTCTTTTTCAGATTTTAAATCATCAAGTTGTGTATATAGTGCTAATCTCTCTGAGATATTGCTAACATAACTCTCAGGGATTAGTGCCTCAAGATCTGTTTCAATATTGCAATCTTCCACTATTTTGTCCAATGTTTCTTTATTCTTCAAAAGATCATTTTCGAAAAGTTCTTTGTATTCTTCTCCTTTTAGTTCTTGGATAGCCTCATCTAAAATTTTGTGGTACATGCTAAATCCAATATCATTGATAAAACCACTTTGCTCTGCTCCCAACAAATTCCCAGCTCCTCTGATGTCTAAATCTCGCATTGCTACTTTAAACCCATCACCTAATTCAGAAAATTCTTCTAAGGTGTTTAGTCTTTTTCTTGCATCACTGGTAAGTACAGAAACGGGAGGAGTGAGCATGAAACAATAAGCTTTTGTGTTGGATCTCCCAACTCTGCCTCTCATTTGGTGAAGGTCCGACAAACCGAACATGTGTGCATTATTGATAACAATCGTATTGGCATTGGGGATATCTAATCCGCTCTCTATTATATTAGTTGAAACAAGTACATCGTATGTTCCTTCTATGAATTTTAGCATCACTTTTTCAAGTTGAGCACCATCCATTTGACCATGCGCAATACCAATTCGTGCATCAGGAACCAATTTGAAAATGAGATTTCCCATTTGCTCGATATCGCTGACTTTGTTGTGTACCATAAAAACTTGTCCTCCTCTCCTCAACTCGTGACTCACAGCGTCACGAATCACTTCTTTATTGAAAGTATGTAGTTCCGTCGTTACAGGTCTTCGGTTTGGTGGTGGAGTAGAAATGATAGATAAATCCCGTGCGCCCATGAGTGAAAAGTGTAACGTTCTTGGTATCGGAGTAGCTGTTAGTGTGAGCGCATCTACATTTACACGCATGTTTTTAAGCCTCTCCTTGACTTTTACACCAAACTTTTGCTCTTCATCAATGATCATTAAACCGATATCTTTAAATTCGATGTCTTTATTAATTATCCTGTGTGTTCCGATTAGGATATCAATCGTTCCATCCTTGACTTTTTTCTTAATTTCAGCAATCTGCCCAGCGGTTTTAAATCTGTTAATATAATCAACTCCTACAGGCATGTTTTCAAGCCTGGATGAAAATGTCCTATAATGTTGCATGGCCAGTATGGTTGTAGGCACAAGAATAGCTACTTGCTTGCCGGCATTTACCGCTTTAAAAGCTGCTCTAATAGCAACCTCTGTTTTTCCAAAACCCACATCTCCACAAATTAAGCGATCCATGGGGTATGCCTGCTCCATATCTGATTTCACATCTGCCGTGGCGATGGATTGGTCCGGGGTGTCCTGATAGATAAAAGAAGATTCTAACTCTGCTTGCAAATAATCATCAGTAGGAAAAGAATAACCTTTCGCTGCTTTTCTTTTTGCATAAAGTTCGATAAGATCTTTGGCAATATCTTTAACTTTTTTCTTGACCTTCTTTTTCTTGTTTTCCCATTCAGATGAACCTAGTTTGTTGATCGAAGGAGGCGAGCTTTCTTTTCCGGAGTACTTAGAAATTTTATGAAGAGCGTGAAGACTGACGTATAAAAGATCATCATCACGATATACTAAACGAAGAGCTTCTTGCTTGTTTCCACCAACGTCAACAGCATCAAGTCCGGCAAACCTACCTACCCCATAATCAATGTGAACAACGAAATCTCCAGGCTGGAGTGTTTTAAGCTCTTTGAGTGTTAATGCCTTAGATTTAGTAAATTTCTCTTTTCCACTGTAGTGATGAAAACGGTCAAATATTTGATGATCCGTATAACAGCTTATTTGATGGTCATCATCTACAAATCCTGCCCTCAGTGAGGCTGTGATACCATCAAATTGGATATCGGAATCAATCTCTTCGAATATCGTATTGAGTCGTTCTATCTGTTTAAATGATTCTGCAGCTATAAATTTTTTATAACCATTCTGCTGCAATTCTTTAAGGTTATCCGCTAGCAAAGAGAAGTTTTTGTGAAATGTTGGTTGTGGCTGAATTGCTAAAGTAAGTTCTTCCTCCGCTTCAAGAAAGAATCGCTGACCAAACTCTACAACTTTAAACTTTTGGAATGACTTTGAGAAGGATTCTTGTGTCTCAAAAAGCCTGTCAGGAGAAGTGATTAGCTTGGCATCTCCGCTCATCTCTTTGATAACTTCAAATTGTTCTTTTACTTTTTGGTATGATTTATCTATAATATCTAATGACTGCTCATAATCTTTTATCCAAACAATGGTACTTTCTGAAATGTAATCAAGAAATGATTGCCTCTCTTCGCTTATTAGCTTTGTTTGAATATTCGGAATTAATGAGATTCTATCTAATTCTTCATTTGAAAGCTGACTTTCAGGATCAAACGCCTTAATTGTTTCAATCTCTTCACCAAAAAGTTCTAGGCGATAAGGCTTATTTTTTGCGTAAGAATAAATATCAATGATACCTCCTCGAACGGAAAATTGTCCGGGGTTATACACAAAATCTGTTTTTTCAAAACCATAAGTTAATAGGAAATCGAAAAGAAAGTCAATATCAAGTCTATCCCCGATTTTAGCTGAAAATGTATTTGAAACTAACGATCTTCTATTTACTACTTTTTCTGATAAAGCTTCGGGATAGCTCACTATTACGAGCTTCTCTTTTTCATTTATTCTTTGAAGCACTTTGGCTCTTTGAAGAATATTAGCGTTTTCAATTTCTTCGTAGTGATAGGGCTTCTTGTAAGATGAGGGAAAAAGAATATGGTCATTTTCTATGAAGTTAGATAAATCATTTTGAAAATATGATGCCTCTTCTTTGTCATGAAGCATGATCAAGTGAACACCTCCATTTTTTGATATCACTGAAGAAATCAAAAGCGAGTCGAAACTACCTGCTATTCCTTTTAATCGGAAAACTTTATTCTTTTTTAATATCTTAGTTATTGCCTCTACGTTACCGCTCTCTTTATAAATTAATAGTAGCTCCTTCGGATTCACTTCTTGTTATTTTTCACTTTGCAAAATTAATCTGTATAGTTTCATGAATCGTTCTTGATGGAATTTCTAAAGAGCATTTTGTCGAATGTCTCTTCATTTGATAGAAGAATATTACCAATTCGTCTAAGTACCAAACTATTTCAGAGAATCATTGCAACTTTCTCTGCTTAACACGGGTATAACATGCACAAGGCAACAACAATAAAAAATCAATTGAGCGTTTATTGTTAAAGCATTTTTAAAGATTTTCTTTTAGGTTAGGTTGGTGATTAGGCGTGTACCATTTTCGGACACGCCTTTTCTTTTATATAAAACAGCAGACCAAAAAAGAGTTAAAACCCTATCAAACTCACTTAACATAAATCGTTAGCATTTTAGTATTGGTTTTTCATGATGCAGCAAAACTTTAAGGCAGCGTATTACGATAAACACAAGTAGACGACATTAAAAAACCTTTTCTACTAGGATCTCAGAATGATGATTTTACTTTCACCTTTTGTGATGGACTACATTGATATCGGATAGAAGAACGACATTTCGACCGGTTTAGGATGAGAGTCGCACTTTGAGGGAAAGCATAAAAATTTGATTACTATAACTACAAAGAGTTGTCTTTAAAAAATGACCATTTAATGCAGAGGCTTAAAAGTTTAATACCCTATGAACACTTATAAATTAGATGAGCAATAGATGGAATAAGCAAAGCGTCTAATTAGCTAATGATTATTCAGCTAAAATTTTAAAGCTGTTACTTGATTATAAGAAATACGGATTTTCAGTTATTCGATAACAAGTTCAAGGTTGGGCCTGAGTAAACAATAATTTAAAGGGATTCAAGTATTGGAAACATGATTGTTAGAAATGAAAATTACATAGAACAGTACCTGTTAAAATCATTTGTCCAAGGAGTGGTTCATGGATACGGAAGTAAAGACTAGTGAATCAATGTCGTTTAGTTAAGGATATGTAATAAGTAACTGTGTTTTATTTTTTTTTCACTACTTTTAGTACTCAGGTATAAGGGGGGTATTTCTTCCCATTTTTCCGTTAAAACTACTTCATACAGAGAACATTTATCAAACGATATTGACTATGAGATCGACGAATCAACTTACGGAGGCCGTGCAAA
>JBCCLN010000027.1:0-24760 GCA_039026865.1 Bacteroidota bacterium
GAATTTTTCGGGTTAAACTATGTTTTTGAAGTTCTGAAAGCCTCGATTTGAATCAAAAATCCAGTTTTGCTAAAGAGTTCTTTAATATGATTAATTCAAATGAAAGACAATATTATTCTTCAAATTTGATGAATGGAAAATTAAATTGCTTGAATCTAAACTCACTTATCCATCAATCACTCATTTCAATCAGCATGTTACCTCAGATAATAGGTAAAATAGGTTTGTCTTCTTCCCATTCGGATAAAAAGAAATGAGTTTCAGGAAAGACCTACTATGGAGCAGGCCTTTTTCGCTTTATATTTTAGAAATACTAAATTTAGTGAATCAAGTCTTTCATTGTGTAGATAAGAAAAGATTGCTCCTTATGTCTGAGTAAACTTCAATTAATTAGGTCAAAACGATCCAAATTCATTACCTTATCCCATGCAGCAACGAAATCGTTTAGAAATTTTTCCTGATTATCGTTTTGCGCGTATACTTCTGATAAGGCTCTTAGCTCAGCATGAGATCCAAAAACCAAATCTGCACGTGTTCCTGTTGTCCATTTTACCTCGCCCGTTATTCGGTCTTTGCCTTCAAAGAGGTCTTCATATTTATCTATTGTTGACCATTCAGTATTGAGATCTAAGAGATTCACGAAAAAATCATTAGTTAGTACTCCTGGCCTATCTGTAAAAATTCCGTGCTTAGAGCCATCCCAATTAGCAATGAGCACTCTCATACCTCCAACCAGTACTGTCATTTCAGGAACTGATAGTGTTAATAGCTGTGCCTTATCTACTAACATGTCCTCGGCTTTGGCTGCATGCTTATCATTTTTATAGTTTCTAAACCCATCGGCATTAGGTTCCATGATCTCATAAGCAGAAACTTCAGTTTGCTCTTGCGTAGCGTCTACTCTACCTGGTTTAAATGGCACGGTTACTTCACTGCCCCCGTCTTTTGCTGCTTTTTCAATTGCAGCACATCCACCGAGTATGATGAGGTCCGCAAGAGAAACCTTTTTATTTTCTGACTGTGCATCATTAAATTCTTCCTGAATATTGATAAGAACATCCAAGACTTTCTTTAATTGAGTTGGGTTGTTCACTTCCCAATCTTTTTGAGGAGATAATCTGATACGAGCGCCATTCGCACCTCCTTTTTTATCTGAATCTCTATAGGTTGAAGCAGAAGCCCAGGCAGTTGCTACCAATTCAGAAACAGTAAGATCTGATATAATGATGTTGCCTTTTAAGTATGCAATGTCTCTCTCGTCAATAGTCTCGTGATCTGCTACTGGTAGTGGCTCTTGCCAGATCAAATCCTCTTCTGGAACTTCTGGACCAAGGTATCTTGATTTAGGTCCCATATCCCTGTGGAGCAATTTAAACCAGGCTCTTGCGAAAGCGTCTGCAAACTCCTCGGGATTTTCAAGAAATCTTCGTGAGATTTTCTCATATGAAGGGTCCATTCGTAATGAAAGATCTGTAGTGAGCATAAAGGGTGCGTGAGATTTATTTGGATCGTGCGCATCTGGAATGGTACCTGACCCTGCTCCATTTTTTGGTTGCCATTGATAAGCGCCACCCGGACCTTTAGTTAGTTCCCAATCATACTTAAATAAATTTTCAAAATATTTATTGCTCCACTGAGTTGGAGTTTCTGTCCAAGCACCCTCTAAGCCACTTGTGATCGTATCACCCCCTTTACCGGTTCTGTGATTACTTTTCCATCCTAGTCCTTGCATTTCCAACGGGGCTCCTGCGGGCTCAGCTTCTAAAGCTGCATCAGGCGCCGCGCCATGCGTCTTTCCAAAGGTGTGCCCTCCGGCAATTAACGCTACTGTTTCTTCGTCGTTCATAGCCATGCGGCCAAATGTTTCCCTAATATCATTGGCCGCAGCTACTGGATCAGGTTTCCCATCCGGACCTTCCGGATTAACGTAAATCAATCCCATATGAGCCGCAGCCAATGGATTTTCTAATTCTCTCTCTCCAGTATATCTGTTCACTCCTAACATTTCGTTTTCCGATCCCCAATAGATGTCTTGTTCCGACTCCCAAATGTCTTCCCGGCCTCCACCGAAACCAAATGTTTTGAATCCCATGGATTCAAGCGCCACGTTTCCAGTTAAAATCAACAGGTCAGCCCAGGATATTTTGTTACCATATTTCTGTTTGATAGGCCATAAAAGCAATCTAGCTTTATCTAAATTAGTATTATCTGGCCAGCTATTGAGCGGAGCAAAACGCTGCGCACCTGTGCCTCCGCCACCACGGCCGTCTGTTTGTCGATAAGTGCCCGCCGCATGCCAGGTCATCCTTATAAAAAAAGGACCGTAGTGACCATAATCAGCGGGCCACCAATCCTGAGAATCAGTCATTAAATCATGTAGATCTTTCTTTAGTGCTTCATAATCCAATTTTTTAAATTCTTCTGCATAATTAAAATCCTCACCCATAGGGTTAGATTTTGAGGTGTGCTGTCTCAAAATGTTAAGTTTAAGGGAATTCGGCCACCAATCAAAGTTGGTAGTTCCTGTGCCTGCTGTAGCTTTAAGAGAACCTCCAAAATAAGGACATTTACTTATATCTCCTTCTAAAATACTATTACTGTTTTTGTGCTCCATAATGTTTGTGATTAATCGGGTTATTTCATTTTGATTTAACAATTTGATAAACAAAACTCTGATAATTTTGTTCAATCGAACATATTACTATATAAGTAAAACCTATGACCATTAATCAGCTTCAATACGCACTTTCGCTCAATAAGCACGGGAATTTTAAACGTGCTGCGGAGAAGCTTGAAATCAGCCAACCAGCTTTAAGTTTACAAATTCAAAAATTGGAAGATGAAATAGGTTTTAAACTTTTTAATAGAAATACAAATCCCATACACGTCACGGAAGATGGCAAGCTTTTTCTTATCAAAACTCAAGAGGTGATTGCAGGTGTGATACAACTGCAAAACTTTACAACAGAAATAAAAGAAGACTATTCTGGTCGTTTAAAAGTCGGTATTATTCCTACGTTAGCACCATTCCTGGTTCCACTTTTCATTGAATCTTTGGAAAATGAGTATCCGAAACTCCAACTTATCATTCAAGAGCAAATCACAGAATTGATCGTGCATAATGTTCGGATTGGCGAATTAGACGTCGGAATTATCTCTACCCCTATTGATGTATATGGTATCCAATCAATACCTCTTTTTTATGAGCAATTCTTTGTCTATACGGAAAAGGATGTAAATCCTAAATCTGAGCTTTGTATGGAGGATATTAAGTCCTACAGAATTTGGCTTTTAGATGAAGGAAATTGTTTTAGAGATCAAGTAAATGATTTTTGTGACCTTAAATCTATTAGAGAAGGTAGGAACTTCATTTATCAAAGTAATTCAATCGATGCATTGATCAGAATTGTGGATACAAAAGGAGGTTTGACAATTTTACCAGAATTAACGTCTCTAGCGCTAAATGAATACCAAGAGGATAACTTAAAGAAGATAAGTGGAAAAACGAAAGTACGAGAGATCAGTCTCATCATTACTAATAACTTCAACAAAGAAAGATATATTAAAGTCTTAGGCCGACACATAAAAAACAACATTCCCCACCATATGCTTGAAAAGCAAGATTATGAAATTGTGGATCCGAATATTCAGATGAAATGATTAAACTAAGCATTTAGTAAACATAAAAATGAGGTTTAGCATTCATATGAGCACATTAGGATTTAGAAATCTGCTGATTTGTGGTGTTAGATTTATATGAATGATCCATTTTTTTGTTTGCAGTTTGCCAGAGTTATTTATTAAGTGCTAGATGCAATAAAATGAAACCTATCTTACTTGAATCAACCCGCCACTATGTGGTGGTGAATAATGCGGGTTAAATCAGGATCGCAAAAACGGTGATGACAGAGATTGTAAACATTTGATTGTAAACGAGTTACACAATCTATCACCAGTAAAAAGTACACGCAAAAGTCTTGGAAGGAAATGCTTGAGAATGAATCTAACCAAGCCTTGACCTTTTTGAGGAATTTAGAATAAACTCAGTATTTATTTTTATATTCTTCTAAAAAATGAGGAAGTAACGCCATCATATCTTCATGAATAATATATTCTGGTGTATTTATTAGATACTCTTGTGTGAAGTTGCAATAATCAATGAAATTGGTAAGTGTATCCCCTCCAAGCTTAGTGGACTCAGCCACCCACTCTCTAGTAAATTTTTGTCTAACTTTTTCTTGAGCATCTTGCTCCTTAAGTAACTGACGCATCTTTCGTTTCTCTTTAGCTCTTTTGCTAAATGCATTATGCATCATCGAAAAAGGGCCCGAAATGGACAAAGAAGCATTGAGACTGGCATTTTTTGAAAGAACCACCCTTGGGACTCCATAAACTTCAAAAGTGGAATCCTCTATGTCCATCTGTGTCAACTGGTCTTTAAAACGTTCGTATTCCGGGTATTTATCGACCACTACTTCTTCCAAGTAAATCGTGTTAATGGGAAGAGAAAATGTTGTAAACTCTATGTCGAACCAGTTCTCTTCAACAATCCATGCGAGTGTTTTATAACCTACGCTACTTAGTACTATCGTATCGCCCATTTGAGCTGGTATTTTAAACTTGCCATTAATGTTAGCAGAAGTAAGTAGACCTGCATTGATATTTTTTACATGAACTCCAGGCATTTCTTCCTGAGTGGTGCTATCTCTCACTAATCCGTATATATAGTTACGTTGACCATAAGAAACGACATAAAGTATTAATGCTGATATAGAAAGAAAAAACTTCATTTTATAAATTTCTCAATTAATGTAACATATTTCTAGCATTTAGGACTTTTTAACCTTTCTTAACCTGTATTTCAAGACATTGTAAAAAGAAACATAGAGCAGCTAACTTCCTGTGGCAGCCATGCAAGCCTATGAGTTTAATGTGATTTGATCCCTACCCGAATTCTCAGGTCAAGGCGTAAGCATTCTATGTATTAGAAGGATATAGAGACTACCGCTTAGGTTGCCTAAGGTCTAGAATTTTATCCTCTCATGAATCAAAAAAACCAAGCGAAATACAGGAATTCGAAACCAAGCTCTGTTGAGTTCTCTACATGTTGAGGTTTTTCATAGAACTGCAGATAAAACTGCCAAAGAAAATTACGATATTGCATTGAAAGACTTACAAGAATGAGCAATAGCTAACTTTTACCAGAGCCGAATACTTAAGAAAACCTAAGAAATAAAAGGGATTGGCGTCTTTTTATTCATTTAATGCTAAAGTATCCAAACAGTTCAAATATAAACCCACAGAGGGATTTTATAGCTCCAAATCTATCCGTCATTATACCAACACTCAATGAAGAAAATTTTTTAAGGCGTACTATCAAACATCTTTTTGTAAATGCGAGCCACATAGAAAAGCTGGAAATACTAGTTATAGATGCGGGTAGTAGCGATAAAACTGTAGCTTCTGTTCAAGATCTTCCTGTTCAGGTTTTTGTTGAACCAACCTTCAAGCTTCAGAAACACGAAAGTCTTAATTTCGGGATAAAAAAAAGCAGAGGAGAGATACTTGTCTTTTTAGATGCTGATACATTAGTCCCGAAACATTTCGATAGCCTAATTCTCGATATAATGAAAAAAAAACACTCAGTTGGCGGAGCATTTGAGATGAACTTTGTAGAACCTGATCTTAAGTTATCACTTTTGTCAAAACTCAACGCTGTACGCTATAGAATTTGGAAAACATTCTACGGAGACCAAGCTATTTTTTGCAAGCGAGAAGTAGCGATTGCAGTAGGTGGATTTTCTAACACGCTAATGGAGGCTGCTTACTTTTGCAGGTCTATGAAAAAACAGGGGAACCTGTGTCTTATAAATCAGCCAGTAGAAACATCTGCTAGACGTTTCAATAAAGAGGGTTTTTGGAAGGTATTGTGGTTTGATGTGAAAATATGGATTAGATTTATTCTCGGGAGGAGCTTGAAAAATAAAGCTAAAGATTACTGGAAGATACATCCCGAAAATGGATAACATGCTTGTATCTGTTATTATGGCTGTTAAAAATACTGCGCTTTATCTTCCCACATGTCTTGATTCAATCTTGGCTCAGACATATAAAAATTGGGAATTAATTGCCATAAATGATCATTCTTCGGATAAAACCCCTGAAATCTTGTATGAATATGCAAGCCAAGATAAAAGGATAAACGTATTTCATAATATCCGACACAAATTGATTCCCGCATTGAAAGAAGGATACAAATACGCAAATGGTACGTTGATCAATCGGATGGATTCAGATGATAAAATGCCTCAGGATAAGCTGGAAGTCTTAGTAAATGAATGGTCTAAATACGGTAAGGGTCACGTAATAGCGGGAGGAACCAAGCATTTTGTAGATGAGGGTGTGGTAGGGGGTGGTTTTAGAAGGTATGAAAGATGGCTCAATGAAGTAGCGAGAACAAGCACTCACTATCAACAAATCTATCAAGAGTGTGTCATTCCATCGCATTCATGGCTTATTCATAAAGAAGATTTTGACGAGGTAGATGCGTTCAATCCGGAAGTGTATCCCGAAGATTATGATTTATGTTTTCGGTTTTATCAGTCTCGTCTAAAAGTAATAGGGATTGATAAGGTTCTTCATTATTGGAGAGACCGCTCGAATCGCATTTCTCGAACCTGGAAAGAATATGAGGATAACCGCTATTTCGAAATGAAAACAAGATATTTTTATCAACTTGATAGAGATCGAAAAAGACCTTTAATCCTATGGGGCGCTGGCAAAAATGGAAAAGATCTAGCAAAGTTGTTACTTGAAAAAGAGATTGTTTTTCATTGGGTTTGCGACAATGATCGTAAGATTGGAAAGGATATATATGGCCTCAAAATAGAGCACTTCGAAATACTACCTGATATTCACAATCCTCAAATAATAATCGCCGTAACTTCACCTGATGAGAAAAAAGAGATTGCGCAAAAACTATACAGTTGGAAAAAACAACCCGTCAAAGACTATTGGTTTTTTCTATGACCAGAGCAGAAAATGGCGTTTTGATTATAATAGTTGTTGCACAGTTTCTTTGTACTTCATTGTGGTTTGCCGGAAATGGGGTTCTTCATCAGCTCATACCATTACTAAATATTTCCGTAGAAAACCTGGGTTGGATGACTTCCGCTGTCCAATTCGGATTTATCGTTGGCACACTATGCTATGCTTTTCTTACAATCGCTGATCGTTTAGATTCTTCCAATGTTTTTCTCATAAGTGCATTTCTTGGTGCTGCGGCCAATATATTCATTACCCTACAGTCAAATTATGGAGGCATATTGTTGTTTCGGTTTCTAACTGGTTTTTTCCTAGCAGGGATTTATCCAGTAGGGATGAAGATTGCCTCGGATCATTTTGAAAAAGGTCTAGGAAAAGCAATGAGTTTTTTGGTCGGTGCCTTAGTTATTGGAACGGCATTACCGCATTTGATTGCATCCTTAAATCGCACATTTGATTGGAAAACAGTAATTTATGTTACGTCTATTTTGGCCGCTATCGGTGGTTTACTGATGAAATTGTTTGTTGGTAAGGGGCCTTATAAGAAAAGAGGAGAGCAACCGAAAATTGGCGCAATGGGAATGGCTTTCAAAAATAAATCTTTCAGAGAAGCTGCTTTTGGCTATTTCGGTCATATGTGGGAATTATACGCCTTTTGGGCTTTTGTACCAATCATGCTGAAGAGCGTTGATCACCTACCATGGGATGCCCAATATATTTCTTTTCAGTCTTTTCTAATTATAGGTATGGGTTCTCTGGCATGCTTTATAGGAGGTTTTTTATCTGATAGTTTTGGTACTCGAAGAATAGCGACCTTATTCCTTTTCGCTTCTGGAGTATGCTGTTTAATTTCTCCTTTTGCTTTTGCTTTGAATGAAAATTTATTTTTTGTGTTTATGATTTTTTGGGGACTAGTGGTCATTGCTGACTCTCCTCTATTCAGTACACTGGTAACTAAAAATGTGAGACCGGAAATAAAGGGAAGCGCCTTGACATTGGTGACCAGTATTGGCTTTGCTGTAACGATAGTAAGCATTGAGCTTTTAGGCTATTTAGCGCAGTTCGTGGAACAAAAGTATATTTATTTATCGCTAGCAATTGGACCGTTCTTTGGACTCCTTGCATTGAAGAAGCCTTGATATTGCGAACAGACGGCTATCCAAATAGTTTAGTCTGGATGTCTTCAATTAAGAAGCTCTACAGCACTTATTTCAATCTTCTCCTTTCAGAGGGTACCAGAAAAAAGGGAGAAAGTGTCATCATTACCATCTCGATCGTAAGTTTTCTCATACATGTCCTTCTGATCTTTCTTGTAGATCAGGAGATTATTGTAGCAAGAGACAACATTGGGCTTTTAAATGATCCTATTGCAGCTATATACACTCCGTTTTCTTTCATATTGATTTATGAGGTGTATCTTTTGGTTTATCACTTACCTAAATCTACTTCTTACTACATAGGGAAACAATACGAAATTATTACTCTGATAGTGATACGAAATATATTTAAAGATTTGGCGTCCCTAGATTTTACGACTAGTTGGTTTCAGGATAAGTATGACCTACAGTTCACTTATGACATCGTCACCACGTTGATCTTGTTCTTCCTTATCTATTATTTTCACCGGTTAAATAAAAAGGATAAGGTAGGTGCAGATTTACCTCAAGATACCATTAGGCTGATCGAACGAAAGAAAATCATGGCTCTAGTTTTAGTTCCGGTTTTTCTGGTAATGGCCACTTACAGCTTAAGTATTTGGGCATATGATTCACTAAATGCCTGGCAAAATAGTAACCATATCATGAACGATCTAAATACCATCTTTTTTGATGAATTTTTTACGATTCTCATCCTTGCAGATGTCTTACTGCTTCTTTTTTCTTTGTTTCATACAGATCGATTCAGTAGTGTCATACGAAACTCTGGGTTCATTATTTCCACTATTCTGATAAGAATGTCTTTTGGGACTGAGGGATTACTTAAAAATATACTTGTCATTGTAGCAGTATTATTTGGGGTTTTGATCCTACTGATTTTCAATCAGTATCGCAGATTAGTGAATCATTAGTTATTCATTGACTCAGGATGAAACCTATATTTAACTATCATTTTTAGTAGTTAGTGTCTATAAGAAAAGGCAAAAACACGCTTATTTACGCCTGCAGCGTAGTTTTTCATCAAAACAATGAATCGAATCTATTTATACTTTGGAATCAACTTTTCAAAAATTCAGATGAATTTTGAACGAATTGAAGGTAAACCTGTGATTTCATTGCGTTTTCACTAAAATTTCAAAAATAGATTCAATGACGATTTGTGCATCGAAATTTCAAAAAAACACGATCTATGAGCTAAAACCACCGTTTTCTTTCAAAAGATACTGTTTTCTTAAAGACACTAGTTATGTTATGCTTGATTTTCACCTCTTTATCTAAGACTTTTCATCAATTAACCTTCTTGCTATTATTTCTAAGCCACTGAAGATAAATAACACCATGACGGAGAAAAATCAAGACAAATGCTCTTCATAGTTTTACTGGTTTCAACGATTTGTCATTTGAAATGGCCCGTTTCAATGTTTTAGTTTTCTGGATCGCTCCGGTTCATGAGCTATCCAGCTATCTAGTAAGTTTTTCATCATTTCTAGGAATCTTTGCGAGGGGTAACTTTCACTTTTAGGGGAATCTAAGAAATCTTTAATTTCAGTTACTGACTTTAGCTCCCAAATTTGCTTATTTGAGAGCATCCAAGAGGCCATTGACCATTCAGAAAAAATTCGCTGATCGGCAAATCCTTGTATCCATTTGTGTATTTCGTAATGCCTTCCATCCTGCTTTAGTTTTTCGAATAAATCCAATACATTTTCATAGGTGCCTTCGAGATATTGAAGGTACTTGCCTTCAATCCCCAGAAGAATGCCTGTAATGCCTTTCCTTTTGTTATTTCTTGCGGAAGATCGCGCAATATCATCCAGGACCTTGGGAGACATTTCGGTTCGGGGTATACTGGTATAGACAAGGTAAAAAATCATGGTTGGACTAGCGTGACCCACGAAAGATAAAACATTATTTGCTTAATCGCTTAGCTCTTTCGGGTTCGTGAGCAAGCCAGATCTGTAAAATGTTATTCATCATCGTCACAAATTTTTTAGATTGTAGGTTGATATTGACTGGATCTTGAAGATACTCATTAAGGTCTTCTAAAGCAGAAAGACTTTGCAATTTTTCATTTGACAACATCCATGAGCCCATAGACCACTCGGAAAAAACACGCTCATTCGAATATCCTTTTATTCTAGGGGTCACATTGTTATGCCTGGGATCTCCTTTGATCATCTCAAAAACTTCTTTAACATCTTCTTCCTCTCCTTCCAGAAACTGGAAATAACGATCTTCAAGACAAAGCAACATGCCTGTGATACCGTGTAAGCTATTCCATTTAATAGATTCCTCGGTGATTTTATCAACAATTTCTTTGGTTACTTTTCCAATGGGTGTGCTGGTGTAGATGGTATAAAAAATCATGGGATGATTTGATCAATTGTGCCAATTTAAGAAAATATTAGTGGGAAGAAAACATTCATCTATATGAATGACTCAAGCTTAGCATTATTATGGATTTCATAAAAGGATTACCATAAGAACCAAGAACGAAGATCGGTGCGAAAACGTGAACTTTTATCTCAAAATTCATTTTTGCATGGTATTACTTCGGCATACCGGTATATTCTCCAGAAAAATAACCATACACTTTAGAGTAGAATAAAAATTCTCGATTAAAAAATTTTTATTATTCATTAATAGTTCCTAATGAGAGTTGCATTTAATGACCTAATTTCTGATATAATCAGGCTGTTAATCCTAAATAAATGGCCCCAAAATAAACACTGTTTCAATGAGCATATATTCAAAAACTCCCAAGCTTTAATAATATCTACTCGGAACCTTTTTTTGTTAAGTTCCATCTAAGAGATCTTTTGCGCTTCAGACTGATATTTATTGACAAGATCATAAAAATTGCATAGTCTGCATAGCAATTTCCAGTTCTTCATTAGTTGGAACAACGAGTATTTTCACATTACTTGAAGTATCGCTAAGCACTCTTGTTTCTTTAGCTACTTTTTCATTTTGTTCTTTATCTAGCTTTATGCCTAGATTCTCCATGTTTTTGCATACTAAAGCCCTGATTAAAGTACTATTTTCACCGACACCTGCAGTGAAGATCAAAGCATCTACTTTTCCTAGCACAGCGGTATAGGCGCCAATATATTTTTTAATACGGTAAGCGTACATGCTAATAGCCAGTTGTGCATCCTCGTCCTGATGTTCATATCTTACAAGGATGTTTCGCAAATCGTTATCGCCAGTTAATCCTTTTAGGCCACTTTCTTTATTTAGCGTTTTGTCTATTTCACTAGTACTCAAACCCAGGTTATCTGACATGAACAATAGCAAGGATGGATCCACATCTCCACTTCTGGTACCCATAATTAACCCTCCCAAAGGTGTTAGACCCATAGAAACATCCACACTTTTCCCAGCTTTAATAGCAGCCATACTGCATCCGTTTCCTAAGTGAACGGTAATGGCATTAAATGCATGAAGTGCTTTCCCCAGATATGCAGCAGCTGTTTTAGAGACGTAAGCGTGAGATGTTCCGTGAAATCCATATACCCTTAGACCATGTTCTTTGTAATAGTTTTTAGGAATGGAAAACCGGTATGCATGTGGCGGGAGCGTTTGATGAAAGGCGGTATCAAAAACAGCTACTTGTTTAGCATCAGGAAATACTTGTTTGGCTATCTCGATACCCTTAAGGTTGGCCGGGTTATGAAGCGGGGCCAGGAAGGATATTTTTTTTAGATTTTCCATCACCTGCTCAGTAACTTCTGTAGGTTTGCTAAATAATTCGGCTCCATGTACCACCCGATGGCCTACGGCTCGTATTTGATTGGCATTTTCCAAAGCCCCTTTTTCTTGGTCTAGCAACAGCTCAGAGATCCTATTTAAACCCGCCTGATGGTCTTTAATAACCATATTTTCTTTTACCGTATGGTTTTCGGACCCGTTTTTAATCGTTCGATATGTAATGACGCCTTCTGTTTCCCCGATTTTTTCTGCTAATCCTCCGGCTATTACTTTCTGCTCATCCATATCAAATAATTGAAACTTGATAGAAGAACTGCCGGCGTTTAAGATAAGTATTTTCATTTATGTGAGGATTAGTCCAGTTGCGCCTGAATAGATGTGATAATAACCGTATTGATAATGTCCGTTACGGTGCAGCCACGGCTCAAATCATTGACGGGTTTGTTGAGACCTTGTAGTACAGGACCAATAGCAATAGCTCCAGTCTCACGCTGTACCGCTTTATAGGTATTATTTCCCGTATTTAGATCTGGGAAAATCAGAACAGTGGCTTGCCCAGCCACTTCGGACCCTGGAACCTTTTTCGTGCCTACCTCAAAATCAACGGCTGCATCGTATTGTATCGGCCCTTCTACTTTAAGCTTTGGATCTTTTTTCTTTACGATAGCTGTAGCTTCTTTTACGATCTCCACATCTGCGCCTTGACCTGACTGCCCGGAAGAATAAGAAAGCATGGCCACTTTGGGCTCTATACCAAAAACTTTTGCTGTTTCTGATGACGATAAGGCAATTTCCGCTAGCTCCTCAGCATTTGGATTTGGGTTGATGGCACAGTCACCATAAACCAATACCCTATCTTCTAAGCACATGAAGAAAACAGATGACACAATAGAAAATCCAGGTTTTGTCTTAACAAACTGTAAAGCAGGCCTTATGGTGTGTTGGGTAGTGTGAACGGCTCCTGAGACCATACCGTCTGCATGTCCCTGATAAACCATCATGGTTCCAAAATAGGAAACATCGTTCATTAAATCGTGCGCTACATCAAGATTGACCCCCTTACTTTTCCTGATTTCGTAAAAAATGTTGACGTAGTTTTCATATTCTAAAGCAGCATGGGGAGTCAAAATGGTTATCTTTCTTTCATCCAAATTAAGTCCTAACCTAGAAATCTGCTCAGTGATTTTATCCTTATCTCCTAACAGAGTAAGCTTAACAATATTCTGATCTGTTAAAAATTGAGCAGCCTTCAAGACCCGCTCATCGTCTCCTTCAGGTAAGACAATATGCTTTTTGTCTTCTTTCGCCTTCTGGGTCAAGAGAAATTGGAACATTCTAGGGGTCATCCCTCTTGCTTCCACCTTACTGATTTTTTCCTCAAGACCGGCTACATTCACATATCTTTCAAAGATTCGCAAGCTCTCCTCTATTTTAAGTTGATTTTCCGGGGTTACGTGCGAATGAATATCTTTAAGGTTCATAGCCGTCTCAAAGGTGTTAGGCTCTACTAGTAAAATCGGAATGATATTCGTCACACCTTCCAGCAACCTAAGAATGGATTTTTCAGGCATGAGTCCTGCCGTTAACAAAATCGCTGCAATCTTAGGATAATTCTCAGAGAGGTGCGCAGTTATGGTACTTAATATAATCTCTCCCCGATCTCCGGGAGTGATTACCACACTATTTTCTGTTATTTTTTCTAAATAATTATGCAGTTGCATCGCTGCTATTGAGAACAGAAATACTTGATTGTCTAGTAGCTCTTCTCCATATAAAACTTTAGCATTTAGATGGTCCCTGATTTCTTTTACAGTGGGGCTTTTTAACAGTCTATTTTCAGGGATGGCTGATAGGAATAGAGTTTTGATAGGTAAATCTGCCTGCATAGCTACTAGTAACTCGTGTGCATCTTCAGACTTCGCACGATTTACAATAGCGCCGATGACCTCACAATCATTTTCAACAAAATTTTCAATGGCTAATTGTAAGGGTCGCAACGTATCTTCTATTGATCGGTCGCCGTCACCCTTGCCAATGATTAGTACAGGACTTGATAGGTTTTTTGCTATCTGTACATTGAAACTAAATTCAAAGCTGCTGCTCTCCGATATAAAATCACTTCCCTCACATAAAATAAAATCGCTTTTCTTTTCCAACGACTTATATTTTTCTATGATTTTATCTAGTACCTTATCTGTATGGCCTCTTGAGATAAGGTCCTGCGCTTCTCTTGAACTGAAAGCATACGTTTCCTCATAGTCGAGATCTAAATGAAAGTGTGATAGAATAAGGTCTATGTTTTTATCCTTCTTGTTAGGGGAATCTGATGTGACAACGGGTCTGAAAATTGATACTCGCCGCGTTTTTCTGAGAATGTGTTCGATGATTCCCAGGCATACCAGTGATTTACCACAGTGTGCTTCAGCAGTAGTCACATATATAGAACTTGCCATCTTAAATAATTAGATTAAAGGTCTTACTATTATAAAAATTATTTCTCCCAAATCGGCTCAACTAACACATATTTTTAATGAACATTATTGGGTTGGAGGAATTGAGAAAAGTTTATTGCTTAATCCTAAAGATTTAAAGTTATAAACAAGTCATCTATCGGACCTTCATTCATCCGTAGAATACTCTTTCATACCATCGAAAGATTCTACATTTTATCACGACAGCTAAAAGGGTGAAAAATACAATGTGGCCATACTTTTATTAAAAGTATACTTTATTAAGTAGCTTCTTTTAATCGTGCCTTAACCCGAAAATTCGGGTGTTATTCATTGAGACGATGTAGCACGTTGAATAGGAGGTAATTGATTCGAATGAGAAGACAATATCTTTCCCCAAATTTGAGGAATCAAAAATCATTCAGTATGAATATCAAACTGCTGTAAATCAATTACTTGAATCAACCTGCCACTATTTGTGGTGAATAATGCGGGATAAGCCTACTTATGAAGTATCTGTGCTAGAAAGAGAAGGGGTTCTTATTGTTGATCAATTTATTTCCAAAATCGTGTTACGACATGCTTGCTTACTTTGATCGGTTTGCTATTCAAGGTGATTTGATAATTAATAAAAAAACCCAAAATGTGAGATCGAACAATATGAGTTAAGTTAAGATTTATCTTCTATGAATAAAAAGCTCTTTCTTTTCACATTCGCATTTTCAATGGCCCTCTTTGCTACAGCACAAACTTCCCTTGACCTATTCAATCGAGAACGATTGGATCTGAATCGAAAAGGTATGCTTTTGCTGGGTTCATGGGCATTAGCGAACATCATTTCCAGTCCTGTTTTAGCAGGTCGCTCTTCCGGCTCCACAAAAGCATTTCACCAAATGAATGGCTATTGGAATAGCGTGAACCTGGTCATTGCAGGTTTTGGCTATTATAATGCTTTCAAAGGAGAAGCCAATGGGTTGACCTTGGCTGCAAGCATTTTAGAACAGCAAAGTATTGAGAAGATCCTGTTATTCAATGCTGGTCTGGATCTCGCTTATATCACAGGAGGTTTTTATCTCAAAGAAAGAGCTAAAAGGGGAACAGAAAATGAAAATCGTTTTAAAGGTTTTGGTAACGCTCTCTTACTTCAAGGTGGATTTTTGTTTGCCTTTGACCTGATCTTTTATCTAGTCCAGAGAAATCACGCCTCTGAATTATTTGAACATATCGAGGGTATTACCTTTCATTTGAATGGGTTAGGTTTGATTTGGAGGATATAATGAAGAATGCTAAATAACATAGGGTATATGCAGTATTCAGATAGAAACAAACCTGTAAAGGATTTGCACCTACACTGCATCCTAACAGCAAGAACCAATTAATTAGTAAGGCCTTCGGGGAACTCTACTTACAACTCAAAACCTATTCAAAACAATCTGTTGCAAAAGCTTTAATGCATTAACCCGAAAAATTCGGGTGTTATTCATTGAGATGTGGTAACACGTTGAATATGAGGTAATTGATTTTGAATGAGAGGACAACATCGTTCCCCAAATTTGAGGAACCAAAAACCATTCAATATGAATGTTAAACTACTATAAATCAATCACTTGAATCAACCCGCCACTATTTGTGGTGAATAATCAGGGTTAAGACATTAAATGAAGAAATCTTAATTGAGGATCATATTTTGGAGTTTCTGCACATTTATTATGAAGGAATAACGGAACCGTTTCGATAACTATTTCTTAGAATGAACATTCTTCTAATGAAAACCCGGACTTAATTAAGATAAATCCCTTTTCCGGGCACTACCTCCACATGTTCGTTGATGGTGGTAGATAATTCGTACCCCTTATAGGTGGCGTAGATTGGAAATCGACCATGCGTTCGCAATGCTAAAACCGCCGTTTCCACTCTCTTCACTTTAAAGGCAAGTAGCTTAGCAAGACAATAAGCTAAAGTACGTCCAGTATTTAGCACATCGTCACAAAGAATAATTGTTTTATCATCCAAGACATTAATGTCTCCGTCAATTGATATATCATTGAGTAGAGGGTCTTGTTTGTCTAAAGTAACTGAATAGCAAGAAGATCGCTTTCGAGAAATACGATTAAGTGTCTCTTTTATTTGTTCAGCTAACTTCCTTCCACCTAGATCCACCCCTACAAGCACTACATCATCATCCATGTTATTTTCATAGATTTGATAGGCAATCCGCTGAATAATTTGATCTACCTTAGCTTGAGTCAGAATTAAGTTATTACTCATCATCAGGTACAGGCATCACTTTGCTATCTTTAAATGTAGCAAGTATAATCATGGACTGCAGACCATCTACCACATCAATCTCAGAAACCTTTTCTAGCATTAGTTTTTGGTAAGATTGGATGTCGCTAGAAATAATTTTTAGAATAAAATCTCCGGAACCGGTGATGTGATGACACTCTATTACCTCTTGTATGTTGTTAATCTCGCTGAGGAAAAGATCTATATTTTTCTTGTTATGTCCTTTTAAAGAAACCTGAACAAACGTCTGCACTCCCAGACCAATCTTATCTGTATCTAGCTGAGCATGATAGCTGCTTATGATACCAGAAGTTTCGAGTTTCTTTACTCTTTCAAGTGTTGGGGCTGGTGATAAACCGATATCTTTGGACAATTGGGCATTAGTAATTTTAGCGTTAAACTGTAAAATCTCCAAAATCTTTCTGTCTATTTTATCTAATTTAACCCTGGATGATTGGATCTTCATAACAGAATTTTCTTCTTTACAATAATAATAACACTAATAAAAGTTTGGAGTTCCTTTTAAGAAAGATATTATTCTTTAACAATTTATTGATCTGTTGTTTTGAACTTTCTAAAATGAAAATTACGTCATTCTTCTATGAAACAAACGGATCACGGATCTCAGTGGAGGTAAAATCTATTCCGGGGAGATCAAGTATTTTCCCTAGGAAAAATGATAAGAATTTTCTTTTCAAAAATCCAATGCCAATGTTGTAAAAAGAGGAATAAACGTTTATACACATGTATTAAGTAGGAAAATACATTTTTCAGCAGATCCATATAGTTTTACTTATGATCATGCGCTATTTTGTATTTGTATGTTGCCATGATAATCTGGGTCTTACCAATCCAGGCCATTTTCCTCTGAATCCGTTTTTATTAGCAGAATCCATCTTTTCTATTACCTGAAATGAAACCAAATCTTTTATATTCATATGTAATAAGTCAGGATTAAAACTACCAATTGTTATCCAGACCTGATAAAAACCAACATTTAGAAGTGGATCCTCAAGAGAGCAAATAATTGATCTCAAACCTTGATTTTTTGCTATTCTACTCCAATCTTTAGACAGATACTCAAACGAAACGAATAGATCATTTCCTTGTTGGTCTACGACATGAAGCGTACAGAAAATTTCATGCTTTTTATCATAATTTTCATAAATAACTTCAATATTTATGACTTCTCCGATACAGTAAGTATCACAATTTTGATATTGAGCATTCAAAATTCTAACCGATTTAAGGAAAATCTTTTTATTGTTAGAAAATCTATTTAAGTAAACTGCACCGTTAACAAATGAAGTGTTGTGGTCTAAATATGATGTAACAACCTCATTTGTGCTTCCAGACATTTGAATAACTCCGTTTTTTAATAAGATACATTTATTGCAAAGTTTCATTACAGCCTCCATGCTATGGCTTACAAATAAAACAGTGCGGCCTCCTCCTGCCATATCTTCCATTTTACCCAAGCATTTTAACTGAAATTCCGCATCGCCCACTGCTAAAACCTCATCGATCACTAATATATCAGGTTCTAAATGAGCTGCGACACTGAAAGCTAAACGCACAGTCATTCCTGAAGAATAGAATTTGACCGGAGTATCAATATGTTTTTCAATTCCAGAAAAGGCAATAATTTCATCGAATTTGGCATCTATCTCTCGCTTTCGCATTCCTAAAATTGTGCCGTTCAAGTATACATTGTCTCGTCCGGTTAACTCCGGATGAAATCCTGTCCCCACCTCCAAAAGCGCAGAAACTCTTCCTTTAAATGTAATTTGGCCGGTTGTTGGTTCTGTGATACGGCTTAAAATCTTTAGTAGGGTACTCTTGCCTGCTCCATTGTGCCCAATGACTCCCAATACTTCTCCACGCTGTACTTCAAAATTAATGTCTTTCAAAGCCCAAAAGACCGATGGATCATTTCTATCACTAAATTTAGAAAGTTGAGTTATTTTCCTGAAATTTTTAATTGGATAGACCGCTGCATTTTTTAGCTGTTCGGCTAAGGTTTCTGCTTTTTTAACCATCCCTATCCGATACCTTTTCGAAAGGTTTTCAACTTTAATAACTGAATCCAACATGCCTTATTACAAGATTAGTGAATCAATTCCAAAAATCTTCGTAAACTTTTAGGCGCTTAACCCGCATTTCAAGACCTTGTAAAAGTAACGTAAGGGGCAGCTAACTTCCTGTAGCAGCCATGTAAGCCTATGAGTTTATGATAATTTTGATCTCTACCCGCATTTTGGATGGAATGTAAAACCCTGATTGAGAGATAATCAAGGCTTTGAAACAGTCATTGGGGAGGGAGCATCGCACTTAATCTGCATTATTCGCCACAACTAGTGGCGGGTTGATTCAAGTAATTGATTTACAGTAGTTAATATTCATACAGAATGATTTTTGATTCCTCAAATTTGGGGAACTATTTTGGCATCCCATCGAAATCAATTACCTCCTATTCAACGTTTTACCTCATCTCGGCGAATAACACCCGAATTTTTCGGGTTAAGCGATATCAGCAAATCGACGCTCCATTCTTTTAAAGTAGAAAGCTCCAAACAGAAACAAGAATAACGAGACGGGAACACCTATTGAGAGCAAGTCCCAGGGCATTGCTTTTGTTCCTAAAAAAGATGCGCGCATACCTTCAATTACCCCAACTAAAGGATTCAGTGCATACCAATGATGATATCTATCAGGAATGATATTTATGGAGTAAACCACAGGGGCGCTATACATTAACAACCGGACCATGAAAGCCATGGCATACTGCACATCCCTGTATTGTATTGCCATAGCTGATAAAAGCATTCCTGTCCCTAAGGAGGTCATAATTAAAATGAGCATTAATAGCGGAAAGAAGGCGGCGCTTAAAGTGGGTACAAATCCATAATAAATGAAAAACCCGATCATCACCAAAAATGCGATGCTAAAATCAATGAGCTTGGAAAATACGGAAGATAATGGGAGCAGCAATCGAGGAAAATATACTTTACTTAAAAGGTTTTTATTTTGGATCAGGCTATTGGAGCTTTCCGTCAAAATATTAGCGAAATAGTTCCAAGGAACCATTGCCGTGAAGCTGAATAAAATGTATGGAACACCATCTGAGCTCAGTTTAGCTAAATTTCCGAAAATAACGGTAAAAACCAGTGTTTGAGCAAGTGGCTGAATGATTGCCCAACCAACTCCCAAAACGGATTGAGCATACTTTGCTTTAATGGCCCTTAAAGTCAGGAAATAAAGTAAATCCCGATATTTTATTAATTCTTTCCAATCAATGATCGCCCAGCCTTTCTTGGGTTTTAAAATAGTTATTTCTTCCATCCGTGTAAATCTTATTTGAAAAGCTACTTATTCGTTAAATCTATCTACAAGAAGTCTACCCATTTTTCTTACTTGATTCTCTCTGGAATATGGATAAATGGCTGCCATATTTCCCGAATATGGTATGGTTTTTATTTCCATCCATTGATTGTAAACACTTCTTAAATATTCACTCACCTCTTCGGGTGTATTTTTTATTACTCCGGCGTTTGTTTCTCTTATCATATGACCAACCACATCATGATCGTCACCAACCATCAATATGTTGCGTCTTGCTCCTAAATAGTCAAAAATCTTTCCGGTATGCGTACCGGGGGCGTCTGGAGAGCCAGGAAACAAAAGCAGCTGAGAGCACTCCATTTCTTTGAATAGTTCTACTTTGGGAATTCTGCGGATGACTTCACAGTAGTTACTGCTCAATTTATCTAGAATGCGTTTCTTGGGCCGATACATGAATCCACTTACTTTACTTCTTACTGTTACCGGTCTATTAGAGCCGATAAACTTCACTCTAAATCTATCTGGTTGATGTTTTTTTATAAATGAATGACAGCCTTGCAGGAAAATATCTAGTCGCTGATGCTCATAAAGGGTGCCTGCATACAATAACACAAATTCTGAATTGCTACCTACCTTATCGAAATTTTCAAATGCTTCGGCATCGTATCCATTAGTAATGATGTATCCTTTGGTAGAGGTAAATTCCTGAATTTTATTTTTCCAGACCTCACTGGTAATCGTAAAAAAAGAAGCTTTTGAGAGCCATTTTTTCCAATACTTCCTGGTGAGCGCATCTTGTATCTTTTCTATTCTGTTGGGTCTGTAATGGTTATGGATTACGCGATTATTCCAAAGGTCTCTAAAATCCAAGACATAAGGAATTTTGTATTTCTTGTGTAGTTGATAGCAAAGTCGTAGGTGGTGATGTGGAGAGAATATGCCCATGACCACATCATATTCCGTAAAATCTACTTGTTTAAGACAAAAATTTTTCATGGCTATATAACTCCTGATCGCTTTTGGGTCACTATCAAGATAACCGGAAGCCCATCTTAGCAAAATTGAGGCTTTATTTAAATAAGGAATATTTTCAAGAAACTCAAAAAGCCTAGAAACGACCGACCTTTCAATTGGAATTCTAATGATCGTTCCATAACTATATTCCTCCTGGAATACATGGTGAGTTCCATCCATCCCCCAAAAATGAGTAAGTAAGGTCGGTTCAAAACCAAACTTTTTCAAGTGTTTCAAGTAAGCGTTTGCCCGGTAGGATGCTATCACGTCTAAGGGGAGACTATGGTAGGATAAGATAAAAATCTTTTTCATTGATCTTTTGGTCTATGAAAGGTTAACCCGCATTATTCACCACAAATAATGGCGGGTTGATTCAAGTAATTGATTTACAGCAGTTTATATTCATAATGAATGATTTTTGATTCCTCAAATTTGGGGAACGATTTTGTCCTCTGATTCGAAATCAATTGTCTCATATTCAACGTATTACATTATCTCAATGAATAACACCCGAATTTTTCGGGTTAAGAGAACAATGAACTTGAATAATTCCGGATTAAAGTGATAAACTAATGAACCTCTAAAACATTGTGGCCTATCCACTCCTCCAGCCTCTTTCTCTTTTTTTGTCTCATTAAACCATTTATTCGTAAAACCGTACTTTTGAGTGAATTAATTGATTAACCTTTTCTCTGCTACGGGCAAATTGAGTCATTTTCCTCAACTTATTAAGTCTGTTTAGAGACATGGTTCTTTGGCGTAAAA
Organism: Bacteroidota bacterium; assembly: GCA_039026865.1. GTDB lineage: Bacteria > Bacteroidota > Bacteroidia > Cytophagales > Cyclobacteriaceae > Ekhidna. Next base: position 21,770 of record JBCCLN010000027.1, read on the forward strand.
TTTCCATTATTCCAAATCTAATGGCAACCATACGGTAAAATGTTATGTCTTTGAGGAGATTATTAAAGTTTTCTAAATGATCAAATTAAAATTCTTTTAGTGACGTTAAAAGCAAGAATGACAAGGATACTTAGCTGCACCTTTCTTCTAGCCCTTTGTTTTATTGGCTATTCACAAACTACCATCGTCACAGGAAAAGTAACTGAGGTGGAAACAGGGGCTCCTGTCCCATTTGCTACGATTGTTTTCACAGGTACTACTGAAGGTGCATTAACAGATTTTGAAGGAAATTTTACAGCTAGTACCAATTTGCCGGTTGATTCTATTCAGGTGAGTTACGTAGGGTATATAAAACGTGTAAAACCTCTGAAAAGAGGAGTATCTCAAACCATCAACTTTCAACTTCGGGAAGATATTAAAACGCTGATGGAGGTAATAATAACCCCTGAAGAAAATCCTGCTTTTGCAATCCTCAGAAAGGTCATTAAGGGAAAGAAAAAGCATGATAAAAGAAAATTGGAAGCTTACGATTACGAAAGCTATACAAGGACCGAATTAAGTATTGACAACATCTCAGATGCTATGCGTGAGCGTAAATTCATGAAGAAAATCTTACAAGTGATGGATAGCGTGGACCAAATTGCGGGTGAAGATGGTAAGCCAATACTTCCAGTAATGACCTCTGAGGTGATTTCCAGGTTCTATTATCGAAAATCCCCTTTTGCAAAGCATGAAGATGTGATAAAGACAAAAGTCTCAGGGGTGGGTATTACTGATGGCACTACTACCTCACAATTGATTGGCAGTACTTATCAAGAATACAACTTCTATCAGAATTGGCTCAATATTATCGGTAAAGAATTTGCCAGCCCTATCGCGAATAGTTGGAAAATATTGTACGACTATGAATTAGTTGACAGCCTTTATATTGGAAATAGTTATTGCTATCAGTTAGAGTTTTTTCCAAAACAGGAGCAAGACCTTGCTTTTAAAGGTACCATGTGGATAACGAAAGAAGAACACGCCCTTAAGCAAATTGATGCTTTTATCCCAAATACCTCAAACTTAAACTTTCTGGAAAAAATTAAAATTCAACAAGAATTAGCTCCTACCGAAGCAGGACCTTGGCTACCTGAAAAAACCCGCGTGATTGTCGACTTTAAACCACTGACTCCTAAGACAGCAGGCATATTGGCAAAATTCTATGTTTCCAACAAAGACGTTATAGTAAACAAGCCAAAGGATAATCGCTTTTACATGAATACGGTTTCTTTGGATCCTAATGCAAGAATATCTAACGAGGAGTACTGGAATAATGCAAGGCATGACTCATTAACAGCGACTGAATTAAGCGTCTTTGCCATGATTGATACGCTAAACCAAATCCCAACTGTTCGCAACATTGCTACAGCTATCAAAATCCTGGGATCAGGATACATCAAAACAGGACCAATAGATATTGGACCATATGGCACCTTCTTTGGAAACAATGATGTTGAGGGCGTTAGACCAGGAATAGGGGCTAGAACAAATATCGATTTTAGCAATCAATGGACCTTAGGGGGATACGCAGGGTATGGTTTTGATGATGAGCGGTGGAAATACAATGCTTACGCTTATTTTCTGGCAAGTCGCAATCCCTGGACAGAATTTAGATATCAACAACAACGGGAGATAGATCAGATTTGGTTGTTGAATGAAAATGTGGAACCTGGAAGTCTGTTTTATACTTTCAGCCGGTTTGGTTCACTTACCCAGCCATTTTTAAAAGAGAAGTATCGGTTTAGCATGATACGGCAACTTGGTCAGGGACTCAATACGGAAATATCTGTCAAGCATGAAGACCTTCAGCCACTTTTTGATTTCAGCTATTTCATAGGTGAAAACCGAAGTGAAGTGGCGAGTGATTATTCGGTAAGTGAAGCCACCATCTCCACTAAATATGGAAAAGACGAAATTTTTGTAATCAGTGACAATCAAAGATTAAGTTTAGGTCCTATCCGATTCCCCGTTTATCAAATATCTTACACTTATGGATCAGATCAGGCAGGTGGCGATTTTGAATATCATAAGTTAGAATTTGACTTTCAAAAAAAACAAAAAATAGGATTTCTCGGTGTATCAAGACTCCGCATAGGAGCCGGATACTTATTTGGAGACGTCCCGTATTCGTTGCTTTTCAGCCCTATAGGAAATGAAACTTTTGTCTACGCCAATTTCGCTTTTAATCAAATGGAGTATTTTGAGTTCTCCTCGGATAGATACGTAGAATTTAGATACGAACATTCCTTTGAGGGTTTTGTGCTCAACAGAATTCCTTTACTTAGAAAGCTCAAATGGCGTCTAATTGCGAGTGCTAATGGCTTAATGGGTGGTATTCGGTCCGAGAACATTAATATTTCTAATTTCGAGACAGATGAAAACGGAGAGGTGATTACTCCTTTTCGAGAATGGAAAAACCGTCCGTACCTGGAAGTAGGATATGGTGTTGAGAATATATTTAAATTTTTCTCTTTACAAGCTTTCCACCGTCTAACCTATTTAGATGAAGATGCATCTAAATTTGGTTTGAAGTTTAAAGTTTCATTGCGTCTCTGAAGATACCTCATTGCTTCAGCATGCGTAATACCAGATCACTTAAAATATATCTTTTAAGGTTATACAAAATATTTGTTTCATTTTCAGATGAAATCAAAACAATACTGAAGATCAATCCTGTCACTTAATCTGGATTATTTACCGCAACTAGTGGCGGGTTGATTCAAGTAATTGATTTACCGTAGTTTAATATTCATACAGAATGATTTTTGAGACCTCAAATCTGGGGAATGATTTTGGCATCTCATTCGAAATCAATTACCTCATATTCAACGTGTTACCACATCTAAATGAATAACACCCGAATTTTTCGGGTTAATCTGGATTATTTACCGCAACTAGTGGCGGGTTGATTCAAGTAATTGATTTACCGTAGTTTAATATTCATACAGA
>JBCCLN010000028.1:0-24492 GCA_039026865.1 Bacteroidota bacterium
GATCAGGATGCGACATATCTCAAAATGTTGCGTCAATATCTCTGCCTTAATATCCAGGGGTTGGGTCATAAGCCAACTCATCTTTTTTCGATTGATTTCACTACTTTTAATCATGGGTTCTACTTTTTTTGGTTTTAATTTCCGCATGTTAATGAATTAGTAGAACCCTTTTAAATTCCAACTAAGTTTGATACGATATCCTCGTCATTGTCGGGGAAGAAAATCCGCCGTCAATTTAGTCTGCGTCAAGTGTTCTAGAATCCTTTGAAAACACACCTTTTGACCCAACTCTTCGTTACTCAAAATTTAAAAAACTTCATTTACGACCAAAAAACCTTGTTTTTGAAATCTCGAAAGCCTCGATTTGAACCAAAATCCAGTTTTGCAAAGGATGCTATTTTTTACCTGAATAGAGGATTGTAAACCAACGGATGAGGCCTTATTTCCTCCCCTAAACCAGGGGAAATCTTCGTTTTCTTTCAGGGGGTATTTTCGATGAGGGGTCAATTGTACAACCCACCGCTGGCCAATTATAGTGGAATTAGCTGATGGCTGCGGAGTCGGAGTTACTAATCGTGGAATCTTACTTGATGGTTGTGGGGTTTGAATTGTTGATTGCTGGATCTTTAGTCGATGGTTATGGAGTTTTTGGTCACATCCTGAAATAGGTTGACACAAAAATGTGTCAATAATGGAAAAGAAATTAGAAGAATTAAACTTAATAAATTGATGGCTGCGGAGTTTTAGTTGATGATGGTGAAGACGGTACCAGAGGTAAAGAAATTTCACTCTATTCTTAAATGCAAATGTCCCCATAGAGAAGGTGGTTCTAAGGGCAGGAATTCTTGCATTGATAGAATCCTTTGCAAAACTGGATTTTGGTTCAAATCGAGGCTTTCAGAATTTCAAAAACGTAGTTTACTGGTCGTAAATGAGGCTTTTGAAATTTTGAGTAACGAAGAGTTGGGCCAAAAGGCGGGTTTTTCAAAGGATTCTGATAGCTAATTACAAAGATAAATTTCATATCCGCGATTATGTTTTCTACCGTCATAAACTAGATTATTCACCCTAAATAGCGACGAGTTGATTCAAGTAATTGATTTACCGTAGTTTAATATGCACACTGAATGATTTTTTATTCCTCAAATTTGGGAAACGCTGTTGTCAGCTCATTCGAAATCAATTATCTTATATCTAGCGTGTTACCTCCATCTCAATGAATAACACCGAATTTTTTGGGATAAATTAGGGAATATGAAATGATGGATTCAAAATATATTGACGAAATGTATCAGATCGGATATGAATCTACTCTCAATCAAATACATGAGTTGAGAGAACTGAAACAGATCCCAAGGATCCGGATCATTAATCTGACATTTTTACAGTGCTAAACTGTCAGTTTTAACGAAAATTAAACCTGGCATTTGAGTTGTTTTTAAAGTAAACAATTACAATTCTAAAGTTAATTGACTTTAGGTCTTGATAGTCTCGATAACAGTGTCGGAATGAAGGTTTAACCGAAAATGTTGAATTGTTTACTTATTAAAACGTAAAGACGATGAGCACATTAGTAAAACGAAATGGGTTTTTACCCACTATATCTTTCTTTGATGACTTCTTGACTAAGGATTTTTTCAATTGGTCAAGAGATACCGATTCTGGCTGGATAGATAACGTAGGTTCAGTTCCTCGGGTAGATATTTTGGAAACTACCAATGATTTCCGCGTGGAAATGGCAGCTCCAGGAATGCGCAAAAACGACTTTCAAGTTGAGCTTGACAATGACATGTTGACCATATTCTCAGAAGTGGCTAATAATGATCTGGAAAACAATGATAATAATCGGTACACTCGAAGAGAGTTTGGCTATCAGGCTTTTAAACGATCTTTTTATCTACCTAATACAGTAGAAGCAGATAAGATAGAAGCCTCCTATAAAGATGGCATGTTACATCTGATAATTCCCAAAAAAGAAGAAGCTAGGAAAAAACCGGTAAAAACCATTGCGATTTCCTAAAGGAATGAAATTTTAAGGAGTAGTGAGCAATGCTACTCCCTAAAAAATTTAGCTTTTAGTAAAAGAATCCTTTGCAAAACCCGCCTTTTAGTTTAACTCTTCGTTACTCAAAATTTCAAAAGCTTCATTTACGAACGGTACACTACGTTTTTGGAATTCTGAACGCCTCTAATTTGAACCAAAAATCCAGTTTTGCAAAGGATTCTAAAAGTAAATAGCACCAATTATCAGCCTAGTATAGATGGGTATCTGTTTTCATTTCTTTTATAAAAAAGACCTGAAAGCCTTCTATTTCAGACGCATTTAAATGCTAAATTTCTATCTGATTTTCGAAAAGATACCGGCTTCTTTGCCTCATAGCTCATTTACCAGAGCTTAGCAATAGCTTGAAAATCATTATTCCCATTATGGACTGTAACTGTGGTCAATGCATCGGTTCCATTCTGGATTAATAAACCTCCTTGTTGAGTAGCGGCGTTGAAGCCCGAAAAGTAGTTAACTCCTTCAACGTTATCTAAAAAAATGGCCGCGTCAAAACCACTACCGTCAAATCCGGCGAAATCCATTACTTCCCCCGTCACTAAATCTACAATTACCAATTGAGCGGTTTGGCCAAAAGAGGCAAACCGATCATCGTATGACTCAGGATGTTGATAGTCCGCAGCATCTAAATAGCTAAATACAAATTTCTTATCATAGACAAAAAATGAACTTCTGTAGAATGTGATATCGATTACATTTGATATATCCACAAAGAAGTTAGGATCAAAACTTCCGTCCTGATTGATCTTCAATACACCCCAAGGCGAAGGTTGGCCGGTCAGATCAAAATAGGGCTCCCAATAAGAGTTCGCAAAATTAGGGACCATATAAAATGCACCATCTACAGGATCTGGCATAAAAGTGGAATGATTGGCAATCATACGATTATCACGATTGTATTGAATAGAACTACTTGCAGGATCAAAAATAGCTAGCATTGCTCCAGATGGGTTTGGCAATTCTGAAGTCGAACAGCAATTAGCAGGTGATGAAAATACAATTGGCATCATAATTTTTCCGTCTGAAGTTGCATACAAAACTTGCTCTGTATAGAAACCAAACGTTGTACCTAAATCTGGCAAAGGAGCTACGTTATGCACTTCAATCGTTTCCATTGTATTGGGATTCCATTCCACAACAATCCCTTCTGCAAGGTCAGAAATAAAAGCTTGCGTTTCAGAGAAGAAAATATTGGGCGCATTTCCGGATATTCCTGAAGAAGCCAAGCTTAGTAAACCCGTAACGGAAAAATCTAGTGTGGATCTATCCACGTCCCACTTGGTGATGGTTGCAGCATCTCCATTCCAGGTGAAGATTCCACTTTCGTACGTATAAATATCAGCATTTAAACCTATTTCCACCGCATTCGCCTGATCGGTTTCAGCAGGAAGATCTTCATTAACCTCCATGTACCATATCAGTCCCTGTGGCGTTCTTGTACGATATCCTATCAGCCACCCGGATTCTGTTTCTTCAACTGAGGTTAGGTCATCATCCGGATCATCATCATCGCATGAGATAATTCCAAAAGAGATTGTTCCGATCAATAGCATGGTTGTCCATATCTGTTTTTTGTTTATTCGTTTTATGAGTTTATTAAATTTCATTTTCTCTTATTTTGTATTTGATAATGGTTTAGTTATCACCTGCTGTAATTGGAAGTGTGTCGTTCGAGGGCACATTTCCTGGCAGGCTTGCCTTTCGGCTATTTTTGTTTTATTGTTTAATTTTTCTTCATATGTTTTTTTTGCATAAATTCACTGTTTTTCTCCGCGCTATCTGGAAAACCGAAATGAACAAGTAAGTAGTAACTTCTCGCTATACCGGTTCATCGAAGGAGGAGAAAGACCAGAATTAAGATTTGTGTTTATTGCTTTCATTAATGTTCTGCTTAGAATTGAATGGTTTTTTTGATAAGAAAACTTCACCATGTCTTTGTGCTCCAAAAAGGTTGAAGACCTTAGCATAGATCAGGTTTTGTACCTTCAGGGCTAGAGCATTTGGAATGTTTCTATTATTCATCCGATGAGTAAGGCCGACAGCATGAATGGTTTGATTTGGTACTTCTGATTTGAATTGCTGTAAGCCAGCACTCTCCCAACCTACGAAAAAGGAACTGACATAACGGATATTCCAAAAAATAGATAGCTTATCTTGTTTTTTGCAGGTATTGGTTAATTCATTTTCAGTGGCCTCATCGAAAAATAAATAAGGTATGTTATGAATACGGTCGCCTTCAAAGCTTTTAAAAAGCCCGGTTTCAGAGGTATTCAAGTATTGCTCGAAAGCCGCATTTGATGGGATGGTTAGACTTTCAGTAAAACCTTTCCATCTTTCGCTGAGTTCAAAACATCGCAAAGAGGTGCTCCGTATGTTTTGAAAAGAACCAAAATCATCAGCCCCAACCAATAACAAAATCAGGTCATTAATCCGATATATGAAAAAGTTGCCTCGTAGTGGCCAATGAGTCGATGCGTTTTCTTTATTGCTATAGACCCATTGAAGGTTTAAGTTATGGTTGCTTTCCGGTTGTGGTTCCAGATTTTCAAAGATTAACTGATCATCCTCAAAGATTTCATCTTGTAGAGAAAGCCAATACGCAAACTCGTAATTCAATTTGGTAGAGAAGTATGGAGACCAATTGTACCTAAGTCGATTTCCTACGTCATAATTGCTTACTGCGCGTTCGTCAATTAAGGTTTCTTTCACCCTTTGATAAAAAGACTCAATGCGAATGTTTTGACGATAGTTTTTTACAAAGGCAATGACTTGTAGTTGCTTGTTTAACAAGTTGGTAGTATCCACCAGTCTGGTCACTAGATCAAACAGAAACTCATCATCTAATGCCTGATCAAATTCACCTGGTATGAGCAGGTTATCTCCAATTCGGTAGGTGTAAGCAGGAGCAAGAGATAATTTTAAAACATGCCTATTGGAAATCATATAGTTGAGCTGCTGACTGTCAAATAGACTCTCACTGATAGTAATTAGGTAGCTGGCTTCTCCAAATTCTCCTGGTTGGTTCTGCACTCGCATGACTTCTCCCGACCAGTTGTAAAGATTTCTGGCGGCATCAATGGATACCTGTTTGTTATAGTTGTAACCAGTCATTAGATCCAGCTTCCAATTACTATTCAGATGGACATTGTAGCTCAGGTTAAATCCAGTAGAAAAATTGGTGAATACCACTTCTTCAAACGGGCTTCTTGCCACTGCCCTTTCTATTCCTAGATTAAATTGGTCTATCAGACCTGGTGCTTGGCTGTTTTGTATTTCATTCCGAGGATTAAATCCTTGTAAATCAGGATTATAAAACAGCGATGACTGAGATTGTAAATGGAGGATAGTGAATGAGTTACAAAATCTGTCATAAGCATAGTCTCCGTAGTAGCCTTCTAAGCTTAGTTCATTGGCCCATTTTTTATTTCGAAGACCAATCCGAAAATTCGCTCCATAAGCCCGATAGCCAGCGTGAAATCGTCTGACGGTTCGCTGTTTTAATTGGCCTTGCGCGTCCGGTATGGCCACATCGATTTTGTAATTGTTATCTGTGTAATCATAAAAACCGCCAGCCATTGCAAAAAGTCTATTTTTTTCATTTGCAGGGTTGATGTTTCCAGTTATTCGCTGTGTATTAAATGAACCTGCTAGGTAAGAAACCGAACCTGTCAGCCTATTCTCGATTTCAAAAGAAGCCAAATTTACTGTCTCATCTAATGCATCTGCCCCAAACTGTATAGGCACTACACCTTTGTAGATTTCTACCCCATTAATTATGTGCATCGGCAATCTGGCAATCCCAAAAGCATAAGGAGTGAAATTGAGCAGAATATCATTGTAGGAGAAACGGATCTGATCACCAGAAAGTCCATTAAGCGGAAAACCGATGCCAGAACCTAGCCCTCCGGCACATTGTCCAGTAACCCCTTCCGGTTGAGCTAGCACTTTCCCCAAGTCAGCAGACTTGAGCTTTATTTCTTGGGTTTTAATTGCTTGTACGGATCTAGCAGATAGCTGAAGGACTTGAGCCTTAGACTTGGATGTCACTATTACCTCATCTAATTCAGAGGTATTTTCTTTCAAGATGATGGATCTTTTGATTTGTTTTCCTGCCTGAAAAAAAAGACTAAACCACTGCTTTTTATTACTTACTCTTAAGATCTCGACAGCGTAATTACCGGGTAAAATGTTAGCAATAAAGAACCTACCTTGACGATTGGTGATTGCGCCTTTTTGAGTCCCTTGCAGAACTAATGAGATACCTGGAATAACTTCACTACATTCATCTTTAATAGGGCCAGAAAATGAAGCTGGGATTTGGGCCGGGACCTTAGATGTGATCAGTATAATGTACAACAATACGAGATACCGGACTGTATGGCACCAAAATAAGTATTTCCCCGATATACGGCGAAAATCCAGATGTAGATAATAAAATGTCAATATCACTTTCAGGTGATTGATGATATTTCCTTTTTGAGCAAGCATAGAATGATTAAAAGAAACCTTCCGCCTTACGTTTTATTTCCAAATCAGATTTCTATTTCGTCGTCTATTTGGAGAATAGAGAAGTCTCCTTTTAAGTTATTATCAAATGCCTCTTCAGGCAGGTGATCATTATCGAACAAAGTAGGACTGTCTGTTGAGCCTCTAAGGTAGTAGGTGCCATAGGCATTTAGCAGAAAGGCTTTTTTTCCAATCTTGATGGTTTTCTTCGCTAAAGAGCCATTGAAAAGCTTTAATTGTCCATCAAACTTAATCTTAAACTCCTGGCCCTGAAGATGGCCACTTACCCCATTATCTCCATAGATATAGAGCATATCCTTTGGACTTTTATCAACAATTTCGGTAGCATTAGCAGAAACAGTAGAAAACCGTCCGCCGAAAAAAGTTACCAGAAGAATACTAATTGCAGCTGCATACCTTGCAATGCTACGGTACAGGGGGATAGCTGGCATTTTTTTGTGATAGGAGCTATTTGTAGAAGTGTTTAACTCTGGCGCTTCTCTGGTTATTTTTGACCAGATGAAATCCTGATGGGTTTGGAATTTTTTTTCGGCTTCCGAATGAAGTAAAAATGAAGCATCGTCTGCATCATTGAGCCATTTTTCTACGGCTCTTTTTTCTTTTTTAGTACAAAACCCTTGATGATACCTTTTTAACAGTTTTTTCGTAATTGTCATCTTTATCAAGTTTGGTAAGTGTTTTATTTAAATTCTACTACCACTTATAAAGTAGACACCAGAAGAAAAATGGGTGAACGAAGCAGAGAAAAAAAGCTTATGCATCCAGACAGAATTCTAGTTCTTGTAATAAGATAAACAGTTCAGAATATTTATTGGGGTCGTTTAGCTCACCTTTTTGATTAACCCACATTATTCACCACAAATAGTGGCGAGTTGATTCAAGTAATTGATTTACCGTAGTTTACATATTCATACCGAATGATTTTTGATTCCTCAAATTTGGGGAACGATGTTATTATCTCATTAGAAATCAATTACCTCAGAGAATCCTTTGCAAACTGGATTTTTGGTTCAAATCAAGGCTTTCAGAATTTCAACAACGTAGTTTACTGGTCATAAATGAGGCTTTTGAAATTTTGAGTAACGAAGAGTTGGGCCAAAAGGCGGGTTTTTCTAAGGATTCTCCTATTCCATGTGTTACCTTATCTCGATGAATAACACCGGAATTTTTCGGATTAATAGATATTTTAAACGTTCCTTCAAGTTTGTGCTAGGAACCAGTAGAACTTATCGGAATAAGAAAGTCTGAGAGCTCTCTTTTAAGCTGAGCTGTGGCTTTTGTTAGATGTGTTTTTACAGTATTTGTCGAAATAAATAGTCGTTCGCTGATCTGCTTCACAGAATAACCCTCCAACTTAGCCATTTGGAATACTTCTTTTCGCTGATGGGGCAGTTTTTTAATTGCAATCTGCAGCTGCTCCGAAAAATCATTATACCACACTTCATTTTCCACCACTGTATCAAAAAGTCCAAGGTCGTGGACTGTTGTCTTGAATCTTTGTCTTCTTCTTTCTTCTAATTTGAAATGATCAAACACTTGCAGCTTCGCCGATCTATATAGATAACTTTTCAATGAACCATTAATCTTAAGACTGCTTCTACGTTCCCAGATAGAGAGAAAAATTTTTGAGGTTATATCGTTGCATTCAGCATCGTCTTTGAGATAGTGCGAACAAACTGAAAAAACGAATGGACCATACTCCTCAAAGACTTGGCGAAATCCTTGGGGGGTTATGAGATCAAAAGTAACTTCCTGATGTTTCTTTTTGGATAAAGACATTTGCTAGCTAGAAGATCTTTTTAAAGTCGGCTTTAGACAATATCCCATTTTTAGACTGTTTGAATCTTCGACGATATTGAAGTATATCAGGTATCAAATTGTTCTGATCATTTTTAAAATCACTACTAATAGTGAGAAAATAAGAAAGGTGAATTTAGCGGAGGCAGGAGTATGAAGGGTTAAATAGAATGATACTAGATACTGGAAAATTGGCGGTTTGATTCAAGTAATTGATTTACCGTAGTTTACCTATTCACAATGAATGATTTTTGATTCCTCTAATTTGGGGAACGATGTTGTCATCTCATTCGAAATCAATCATCTCAGAGAATACTTAGCAAAACTGGATTTTTAGTTCAAAATCGAGGCTTTCAGAATTTTCAACAACGTAGTTTACTGGTTGTAAATGAGGCTTTTGAAATTTTGAGTAACGAAGAGTTGGGCCAAAAGGCGAATTTTTCAAAGGATTCTCCTATCCAGCGGGTTACCCTATCTCAATGAATAACACCAGAGTTTTTCGGATTAAGGGAATATTTAGAGAAATTTTCGAGGCAAAATCGATCATTTTCTGAAGCTCCTCAATATAATATGCTTTATGATCATAGCCCGTCTTGCGGTGTTTTGATCCATTAGTTTTTGATGATCTGTCGGGCTGTAGCTTAGGTGAAGGCTTTCAAAATCTCAGGATGTGAAGAGAACTTATTAAAGAAAAGTCTTTAACTTTTTTCTTTTGCATAGAGATAGTTCTTTTCAAAACGAAAACTCTTCATACGGTAAAGATGAAGAGTTTTGATGTGGATTGATTAAATAAACGTCGGGGCGGCAGGATTCGAACCTGCGACCCCCTGGTCCCAAACCAGGTACTCTAACCGGACTGAGCCACGCCCCGAATTACCTTACTATATTATATTAATTACCTTGTTTCGTAAATGGATTGCAAAATTAGAAATTCAACAGAAAATACACTATTTACCCATCGTTTTTTTAACCGATAAATCCTAATATAATTCAAACATACTATGTTAATCCACTTTTATGTTAATTTTCATATCGTTCACAAAACTTGGCACTCAATTCTAAAAAAGAATCAGAACTCGATAACTATTCTGTTTGGGTTCATTCTTGTTATTTCTTATAAATCCATCAGAGAAGAACAACTAGTAAATTTGCATTTTTACCGGGAAGGATACACAATTTGTCTATTGTTACTGGAGCAAAAACTTTATTGAAAAATAAAGCAAAACCGCCAATCAAAATTTCCTAATGAAAATTGAATTAATTAAATGTTTCTTATAAAACCTTGTAACAAGTTTAACCTTTGTAGAACTTTCAAAATATCTGAATAGTTTAATCTTTCTCCCTCTAGCGTATGTCTTTCTCCGTTTCGCGTATGTTACTCCTTTTTTTTCACCTATAGGTTTGCTTTGCACTTGGAGTAATTCTAAATAATGACAAAAAATGAAGAGGATCATAATTAGCTTGCTTTTAGGTATGGTTGCACGTTTGTCCATTGCATATTCAGATCAATGCAGCGTCACGATTACCATTCTAGACGAAGATGCCGAAGAGCTAACAGGGGCTTATGTGGAGGTTTCCTCGCTAGCATTAAAAGCTGTCTCCGATATTAACGGTGAGGTTACTTTTCTTCTTGATCAAGGAAAAAACTATACTGTAAATATACGTTCAGTAGGTTTCGAAACCGTAAATCGATCTATAGCTATTCCTTTTTCCAAGACCTATCGCCATTCGATTAAATTAAATGAATCTACTACTGAGTTAGAAGAAGTAGTTATAAAAGGACAAAGCTCGGAAGAGCGAATTTTGAGTCAGCCTCATAAAGCAGAATTTCTTAATCTAGATAACATTAGATCGCAGCCGGTAGAAGTAGTAAGCATTATCAATCAAATGCCAGGCATGCGCATTCGACAAAATGGTGGAGCTGGTAGTGAAATCGACATTTCAATTAATGGAATAGGGGGAAAAGGTGTAAAGATTTTTATTGATGAAATTCCGGTATATCTGCTTGGAGCTGGTTATTCTATTAATAATATTTCACAAGGGGTCATTGAAAACATTGAAGTGTATAAGGGAACCATTCCGGTAAAGTTTGGCTCAGATGCCTTAGGTGGAGTTATCAATATCAAAACCAGACAAAGGAACTCAGACTACTTGGATTTAAGCTATTCATATGGTTCTTGGAATACGCATCAAACCACATTGAGTGTAAATAAGCGTTTAGGAAAAAATCAACGATTTAGCATAGGTATCGAAGGATTTCAAACCTATGCTGACAATAATTATTGGATGGAAGAGGTGGATATTGTAATAGATGACCTTAATAATACTGAAAAAGGACGTGCAAGAAGATTTAATGATGCATTTGATTCTAAGTTGGGGAGGATTACGTTGGGAGCACGCAATCTTTCTTGGGCAGATGAAATACAAGTTTTCTCGTCACTGTCAAGCGTTGATAGAGAGTGGCAACATGGTATTACTGCTGAAACTCCTTGGGGAGAACCAGACTCTGAGGAAGATTCCTGGAGCACTGCTTTTTCCTGGAAAAAGTATGCTAAAAATGATAAATGGGATATCAGTCTTTCGGCAGGATATATTGTTAATAAATTAAACTTTGTGGATACGGCTCGGAAAATTTATTTCTGGGATCAGAATTTTGTACTTAAGACGGGTGCTGGAGAATCGGGTAATTTTAGTAATGGAACTACTCCTAAAACTAATACCGATACCTATTTTGCCCGGCAAAACTTCAATTATGCTATTAGTCAGCAGCATAATTTGAATGTGACTTTACTGTATTCAAAGGACGCCCTATCAGCTTCTAATCCTGCATTTTCTCAAGAAAATAGGGAAGGCTTAGGAGAACCTCAAGACCTAATAAAAAATTATACTGGTTTGGCCTTGGAGAGTGGAATGTTAGGTTCGAGACTTACCAATATTGCTTCTGTTAAGCACTTCTATCAACGATCCAAAGCCATCAGTTTTGAGTTTGATGAAGTAGGTCCACTCGAGAAAAACACGTATTCTCTTTTTGGATATGGAGATGTAATCCGTTATCACGTCACTTCGAATATCATCGCCAATCTAGGTTATGAATTCACCATACGTCAACCTGATAGTGAAGAATTATTCGGGGATTTCATCCGAATTATTCCCAATCCGGGCCTGGAAGCCGAGGAAAGCCACAATATCAATGCGGGGTTAGAGTGGAAAAATGCAGAAGGGAAATTTAAAGCCGGAGCCTCATTTTTCTATCGTAATACTTCAAATAAAGTGTTTCTTGTGGTTGCAGACCGTGCGAGTTCCCAGTATAAAAATATTTCTCAGGTAGAAACAAATGGAATTGAGGTTAATGCGGATTATCAACTGATTGATGGTTTTAAGATCTTTTTAAATGGAACTTATCAGAATGCGATTGCTAAAGACTTAGACACGAATGAAGGTTTTTCTGTCACATCTATTGGTGAAAGGATACCAAATGAACCTTATCTTTTTGCTAATTTCATTACAGACTATTCCATACCCGAACTGTCAATGGTCCAGGGTGAGATAAAACTTCGTTACAGCTTTAATTATGTGCATTCATTCTTAGCAAGTTGGGATCAAAACGCGAAGCAACAAGCTAATACTCCAACCCAGAAGATACACAACCTATCCGCAGTGTGGCTAGCTCCTAAAGAGCGATGGAGCCTAGGTGTAGAATGTAGAAACCTCTTTGATGCACGTGCATTTGATAATTTTAATGTTCAAAGGCCCGGAAGGAGCATCTACGTGAAGGCAAGACTTTTTTTAGAAAAATTATAAAAATCACAACTTAATGTATTATGAAAAATCATTTTTATTTATTATCAGCTAAACACCTTCCGTTAGTATGGGCACTTTTAATGTTTGTCGCCCTCTCAGGTTGCGGTGATGATGACACGCCCGGGGAAGTAGCGCCCGGAGAGTTTGCAATGGTAACTTCTACGTTGAATGCGAACGGACAAAGTCGTGCATTCTTCTTGCAGCGGGTATCTGTGGATTCTACCGGATCAGTAGATAACCAAAATGCTACAGAATTAAGCCCGGCTACAGGCGCCATGGTTCATTCCTTTAATGGAGCCATTTATTTCAGTGATTATGCTATTGGACAAATGGTGAAATGGGAAATCGATGAGTCTAATAATGCTACTAACTCCGGGGAAATGTCACTTATAGAACTTCAATTTCAAGGAAATACTGCTTTTAAGGATGCATCAACCGCATTTGTAGGAGGCATAAGTACGGACATTATCATTTTCAATCCCACAACGATGATAAAAACTGGAACTATTGATTTCAGCGCTTTTTCTAAGGTAGGAGAGTCTACTGATTTTCCGGCCGAAGGAGGAGTTTATCAGGGAGAATCGGTCTCAGAAATTATTATTAGGGACAATTACCTTTTTGCTTCGTTAATGCCTCTGTCGAGTATTGAAAATTTTACCCCTGCTGAAATTGGATGTTCCATTATTGTGGTGGATTTGGATCAAGTCAACACCAATGAGAGGGGAAATACCGATGCGGTGGTTAAGCGAATTTATGATGAGCGAGGATCATCAACAGGTGCCTGGGGGTCAGGAGGCGGAAATTACTTTATGCAGATGGATGAAAACGACGATATCTATTTTCTCTGCCATAATTTTTGGGCCAATCCTTTTTTACGCCCAGCTTTCAATCCTGCTTGCATTTTGAAGATCGCAGATGGAGAAACCGACTTTGATCCGGAGTATTACTTTGATGTAGAGAGCGCTTCCAGAGGCTTAGGCAATGGTGTTATGAACTTCGAATATTATGGAAACGGGAAGTTCCTTGCGGCAGTGCAAGATCCTGAATCAATAGATCCTGGAAATCCCAATTCATATTTTGTAGATCCTATCTTTCAGTGGTGGAGCTTCGATCTTTACAATCAAACGGCTTCTATTGTTACTGAGGAGTATACTAGGGGTGCCTTTGCAGCGGTTTCTTATTTCGAAGATGAATTCGGCTATGTTCCATTTGAAAGTAATGGAGAAAATTTTGTCATGAAAGTGGATCTAAATGACCTTTCAGCCTCCAGGCATATTGAAACGGTGGGACTGCCTCAGCTTTACAGTCTGGAATAATAAATATTGATTGATACAAACTTGGCTCGATGGAAATAGCGCGTTACATCATTCGGTTTCTTTTGGCACTGATTTTTATATATGCAGGAATAGAAAAACTATTCCTGCCATATAATCCTTCCGTCTTCAAATCGGATGCGGAAATGACTGACCCGAAATTTTTCGAGTTCTATGATTTTCTAATGGGTACGGGATACCTCTACTTTGTAGGGTTTTTTCAAGTGCTCAATAGTTTGCTCCTTGTTTTCAAAAAGACCTATTTGTTGGGTTCGGTGATGATGGTACCCTTGATGTTGTGTTTGCTAATGACTCAAATATTTATCGCTAGATACGCTGGATTCATCATCTTTGACAGTGTCATTTTTTTGCTTAATGGTATTTTGCTGCTAAGCCATTTCAAAGAACTAAAAACTGTTTTTCTTAAACCACAAGTTAGATGGATATGAAAATTTATAAAAACAATTCATACTTGCCAACTTCACAAATTTTATTGTAAATCATAAGATATGGAACCACTAATCTTAAAAATTATATACAGTCTTTTTATGGTGACCTATTCCTTTATTCGTAGACCACACGAATGCCGAAAATAGCTAAATCTCACTCAATGCACTTCCAATGAAAAGGTTAAAGAAAATAATTAGATGGTTGCTCGGAGCGGTTCTGTTGCTCATTGCTATCTCTGGAATAGTTGAGTTTTTCACTGTAGGGTATAACCCCCAAAATGAAGGCATTATGCTTTTTAATGATAAGTTCAGAATTTTTTTTAATGCCATGATGGATATCTATTTGGGAATTAGCGTCCGCTTTTTTCATGTTCTAATTGGTATATTACTTTTCACAAAAAAGTATTGGTTTATAGGATTATTAATACATCTTCCGATCGCTTTCAATATTTTCTTCATTCACCTCTTTCATGATATCCCCTTTGCAGACCCTTTTTTCTTTGGTATGGGGATGTTTGTATCACTTTCCACTTTCATTTTAATTATTAGTGAAAGTGATCATTTAAGACACTTTGTGATTAGCTAACTGTCAGATAAAATGGACTTAAAGGATAAGCAAAAGCAATTCATTCTAAACGAGTCTTTATCAAAGATAATGTGGAGGCTCTCTTTTCCAGCCATAGCTGCTATGGTGCTTTACGGATTGAATACCTTCATGGATACCGTTTACATTGGCCAATTAATGAATGAAACCGCTCTCTCCGGAGTGGCATTGGCTTATCCTTTAACCTCTATTTTGCTAGGATTAGGCGCCTGGGCAGGAACAGGTGCAGCTAATCTATTGAGTATTGCTATTGGAGATGAAGATGAGCAGACACAAGTAAACATTCTTCCTAATGCCACTTTATTCGCAATTGCATGTACATTTTTTATAGCACTACCTGCTTACTTTTTTGCGGAGCCGTTGATTCGTATGATGGGAGGCTATGGAGCTATATTATCCGAGGGAGTTACCTATTTCAAAATTACTATGCTGGCGTCCCCACTTTGGGTATATGGGCTTACGCTCAATATGATTATTCGTGGAGAAGGAAAGATGGCAACTGCTGCGCGCATGATGAGTTATGGCCTCATGGTCAATCTTGTAGTTACACCGATTTTCATAAGGGTGTTAGATATGGGAGTAGCAGGGGCAGCATGGGGTACGAATATCGGCATGTTGATTTACTCGATTGTCGGTTATATATATTTTCTTAAAGAGAGGGCCTCGTTCACTTTAAAGGTAAAATCCTTACGATATAATAAAAAGGTTTTTCAGTCAATTATGAAAATGGGATTTCCAGGATTTTTGATGTCGCTAACAAACCTCATCCAGGCCATTGTTGTCTTCAATGCTATTGTCAATACAGGCACTGAACACGATTTGGCCTTTTTCGCCGCAGCGAATCGGTTGCATTTCTTTTTAATGATGCCCTTGATTGGTTTAATGCGTGCCTTACAACCAGTGATTGGGATCAATTTTGGAGCGAAACTTTATGAAAGAGTAAAAGAGAGTTTTGTCTTATTCTCAAAAACAGGCTTTTTGTTGATCGTACCTTTCTGGATCTTACTCACGGTGTTTCCAACACTATGTATGCAGCTAGTATTACCAGACATGCTCTTTACCGGGCAGGATATTATAAGTTTCCGGATTTACATGCTTGTGCTTCCACTTTTACCGCTCGTCTTCATGGCAATGACCTTTCTTCCGGCGATAAACGAAGCAAAGTCTGGTAGTATCATCGGCATGGCGCGTCAGATTTTGTTCTACGTGCCCGTGATGTTATTGCTTCCACGATTTTTTGGAGTGGAATGGGTGTATTACGGCTCCACACTTATTGACGTGGTGGTAACAATCTGGATATTATTAGTGGTGATGAAGCTATTTAGAGCATTGTCGCAGGTTCCGATCGTTGAAGGTAAGAATGCAGTTATCACTCAATAATATACAACCATAAATACATAGCTAGACACATGCCAAAAGAATTACAACGAAACAACAAAAACATTAAATGCTAACTTGATATGATTAAGAAAATATTACAATTTGAGCTTTTAAGTCGTGTAAGACAACCGCTTTTCATTCTCTTCTTTGCGCTAATGGCTTTTCAGTCCATATGGTTTTTACAGGGCTCATACGATATTTATGTCAATGATGCCACTAAAATGAATGGCGCAGTACTTTTTTACAGAAGCTTCGCAGCTGGTGGCATCATCATGACTATAATTATTGCGCTGGTTACGGGTTCAATACTATATAAAGATATTCAATACAAATCTGCAGGGATTATTTATACTACTTCAGTAGGTGATAAAACTTTCTTTATTGGAAGGTTTTTATCGGCATACGCTATCAATCTAATTCTCGGATTCGGTATGTTTGTTGGAATGGTCCTTGTTCCCTATTCAGGGATCGGAGATGCAGATCAATATGGACCTACTCCCTGGAGCCAAATGTTTTATGGCTTCTTTGTATTTACAGCTACTAATTTATTTATCTACACTGCTGTGAGTATCTCTTTTCTGGTACTAACCAAACGAATTGCGGCCAGTTATCTAAGTATTTTCTTTTTGACCCTTCTGTTTTTTATTTGTGAGACCCTTCGGCCGGATTCCTCTCACCTTGAATTATTACAGATCCTTGATCCTTCCGCCTTTGTGTATACTACCACAACGATTGATACCATTCCTGTAGCTCAAAGGAATGAAGCTTATATACCATTAACTTACATGTTCTTTTTAAATAGAGCTGTTTGGTTGGGATTCTCAGTCATCATGTTGTGGATAGGTTACAAGTCTTTTACATTTAAAAATTTTATAGCACAAAATGTCAGTTTTCGGAGAAGAAAACTGATCAACGAGAAGCCATTGCCTCTTTCTAGCACAAAGACGAGTATCTTGATTCCTAAAGTACACCTTAGCTATCAACTTAAAGATTTCCTAATGAAGCTTTTGGGATTCTCTTTATTGGAAATAAAGAATGTAGTCCGCACTTCGGGTTTTAAAGTGCTTATATTCATCTTAAGCATTATTTTTTTTGTAAGTAATCTACTATGGAACTCTTCCTTCTATGTAGGTCCCAGTTATCCACTGACTTCTACTATGACGTTGACGCGTATTTCGATGGGTACTTGGGTTTCACTCATTCTTATGATTTGGACCACCGAATTGTTATTCAAAGACCGATTGGTTGGGCTTTGGCAGGTGAAGGACGCTCTCCCGGTTCCGGTATGGATAACCGTGCTCTCCAAGTTTTTCGCAATAAGTGTAGTGACACTTTTGATTTCAAGTATGTTTATCGTATTTGGAATCACAGCACAATTAATCAAAGGAGTACCGCATGAAATTGACCTTACCCTCTATCTTACTGATTTGCTAGGATATAATTGGGGATGGTTGAATTATCTGCAAATGCTTGCACTTGTTTGTTTAATAGCTGGGTTAACTGCTAACAGGTTTGCAACGCATATTATCTCTATTGGGATATACTTCTTCAACCTAGCCAGCTTTGACTTAGAGATTATTGAAGAACTTCGCTACATCTACATGTTTGTACCTGGTGTGGATGATTACTCTGAAATGAATGGTTACGGAATTTGGGAGACATCAATTCCATGGTTTTTTCTTTTATGGACTACCCTTGCTATTGCATTTTTGGCAGTGGGAATCTATTTCTGGAAGCGAGGTGCTAGTCATAAATTCTTACAGAAGCTCTCCTTTAGAGGAAATCAACTTAATTGGTTTGGAAAGGCCATTGTCGGATTCTCGTTAGCTTCTTTCGTTTATTTGCAGGTTTTTATCGTCAATCATGTTCATGCAAAGGGAAATTTTGAGACTAAACTTCAAACGCAGCAAAAAGACGCGGCATATGAAAAAAAATATAAAAAGCTATCCTCTTATCCACAGCCCAAGATTAATCAGGTTGATCTAAAGCTGGATTTTAGTCCTCCAAACAGGTCTGCAGATTTCGAGGCTACTTACAGCCTGGGTAACCCCCACAATAGCAATATTGATACCTTATATCTCAATTTTCCGGATTTCACTTATTATCAGGATTTAATATGGAATGGAGAAAAATTACAGCCAGAATGGGTTGATCCGGAACTCAATATGATGGCTCTTAACATAAAAATGGATAGTACCACCAGTTTGTTGCAAATAAAAGGTTCGAGGGCCCATGTCGGGTTTACACAGGATAAGAAGACGCAACAGCCTGAGTTGACTTATAATGGATCTTTTCTCCGAGCCCAGGATCTGCTTCCAATCATAGGTTATAAGGACGATCGTGAGTTGATGGAGAACCGATATCGTAAAAATTGGGGAATGGAAAAGCTTGGCCCTCGCATGTCTGCGGTCACAGATTCGATTGCTTTGCAAGAAGATGCCTACTCACCAGATGCTTTGTGGCTAAAGGGTTCGATTGAATTGAGCACGACAGACGATCAGGTGGCTGTTGGTCCAGGAGCGCTGATCAATTCATGGCAGGAAGGTGAAAGGAACTATTTTAAGTACTTACTCGAAGCTCCTGCACCTTACGAATGGTATTTTGGATCGGCTAACTACGAAAAGGTTTCTTTCGAGTATGGAAAGACAAAATGCTACATTTACCATAACCCTGAGCATGCTTATAACATTGCATTTTTCAAAAATTCATTTTCTGTAGTATTAGATTTTATTGAGGCAGAGCTTGGTGAGTATCCATACAGTGAAGTAAAGTTGATTGAAATCCCTTTCTATCAGGAGCCACACTACACTTTTCCAAATACCATTGCGATTTCAGAAAAAGAAGGATGGTTTGCTGATTCTGCCTCTTTTGACAATCGGGTTTACATGAACTTCACTATTGCCGCAAACCTAATTTCACATTGGGTTATGCAAAATGTCGCAATTGCTAACGTTCAAGGCGCAGATATGCTTCGCTATGCGCTTCCGGAGTGCCTGGCTATGCAGCTTATCAATCAGCTACATGGCGAAGAAGGAATTGACTGGTTGCTTACGAAGAAAAGAGGATTATATGTTCGTGAACGTGGCAATGAGCCAAATGTAGAGCTGCCATTGATAAATGCAGATGGTATTGAGTATCTTGAAAGAAACAAAGGCACGATTGAGCTTTATCAACTGAATAATGTAGTAGGTATCGATCAATTCAACCATATTGTCAAAACCTGGGCAAAAGGCCTGGAAGAAAAAGGCACTTTTTACGACTTGTACTTAACACTTCTACGAAGCAACGCGATAGCTAAGCTATCAGAGAAAGATGTTCAGGCGATAAAAACCGGATTCGAAAAGGTCATACAGTAATGTAAAATAATGCTATTAATAACTTAAAGTAACTATTACTTAAAATCAATCAAATCATGCAATTAGAAATAAATAATCTATCAAAAACATATGCTAATGGGGTACAAGCACTTAAGAATGTAAGTCTAAATATTAGCAAAGGAATGTTTGGTCTTTTGGGTCAGAATGGTGCTGGGAAATCTACACTGATGAGAACCGTTGCTACATTACAAGATGCAGACAGTGGAAGCATTTATTTTGACAATATTGATGTGGTAAAAGAACCGGATAAACTAAGGCAAGTTTTAGGATATTTACCTCAGGAGTTTGGCGTTTATCCTGCAGCCACCGCCACTGAACTCCTCACTCATATCGCTGATATGAAAGGGATCATTAACGCTTCAGAACGAAAAGAACAGGTGGAAGCGCTGCTTAAAAAAGTAAATCTCTGGGATGTGCGAAATAAAAAATTAGGAGGGTACTCTGGTGGAATGAAGCAGCGATTTGGAATAGCACAGGCACTACTTGGAGATCCAAAATTGATTATCGTGGATGAGCCTACTGCTGGTCTTGATCCTATGGAGCGCAATCGCTTTTATAACTTATTATCAGAAATCGGCGAAAACACGGTGGTCATTTTATCCACGCATATTGTAGAAGATGTTAGCACTCTTTGCAATCAGATGGCCATTATAGGTAAAGGGGAGGTTTTATCGACAGGATCACCCGAAGAAGTAGAAAAAGCATTGGATGGAAAAATCTGGGAAAAGCAAATAGATAAAGAAGATTTATCTACTTATGAGAACACCTTGAACGTAATTTCAAGCCGATTTCATTTGGGTAAATTGCTGATTACAGTCATATCAGAAGACTTGCCAGATGGTGAGTTTTGGGCTAAATCTCCTACGTTGGAGGATGCGTACTTTTATGAGCTTTCAAAACAAAAACTACTTGTTGAAGCCTAAATAACTACAATTATGATTGCCAAAATTCTAAGATTCGAACTTCGGGCGCGATTTAAGCAACCAATGACACTTCTTTTTTTTCTAATGCTGGTCTTTCAAGGGATATGGTATACTCAGGGGAGTTATGAATACTATGTGAATGATGCTACCCTTATGAATGGAGCAGCATTGTTTTATAAAAATTTTGCAGGGGGAGGAATGCTTCTAGTCATTGTTATTGCATTGATAACAGGTACCGTATTATACAAGGATATACAGTATCGAACCTCAGGAATCCTATATTCTACACCCATCAAGGAGAAACAGTTTTTCCTGGGAAGATTCTTATCTGCATATCTTATCAATGTTATTATCGGGTTTGGGATTCTTGTAGGAATGGCGCTCACACCTTATTCTGGTATTGGCACTCCGGATAAGTTTGGACCTATGCCATGGGCACAGATGTTTCATGGGTTTTTGACGCTTACTATGTTGAATCTGCTAATATTGACCATGGTTTGCTTTTCTGTAATTGTTTTCTTTAAAAAAATGGCAGCCGGCTATCTGAGCATTTTCGTTTTAGTAATGTGCTTCTTAGTGGCGGAAAGTACCAATGGGAACGCGGAAGATCGAACAGCTTACGAATTACTAGATCCCTTTACTTATGTATACACCGACACGATGATGGATGCGCTCCCGGCAGACCAGAAGAACACCGGTTTCCTAACTTTTAATTCAACTTTTTATTTGAATCGTCTATTTTGGTTTGGTGGTACGCTTTTGCTCTTCTTTTCTGCCTATAGAAAATTCTCTTTCAAAGAATTTGTCAATACTTCTGATAAATCCAAAAAGAGAATCTTCGAGGACTTGAATCCAACCAAATTTGGAAAGCTTACTATTCCAAAAGTAGTGCAAACTTTCTCCTCTACAGAATTTGTCCGCAAGTTTTGGCGCCTTGCCAATCTAGAGTTTAAAAATGTAGTAAGGCCTGTTAATTTTAAAATTATTATGGGGATCCTTGCGCTGATGTTTTTTCTTCAAAATATCATGTGGAATGCAACCTATTATCTTGGACCATCACAACCTCTTACCTCGTCAATGACGTTCGTAAGGTTACCTATGGGTTTTTTCATTATGATGCTATTGATGATTTGGGCCGGAGAGTTATTTTTCAAAGACCGTATTTCTAACATTTGGCAGATTACCGATTCACTTCCGGTTCCAGTTTGGGTAACTACTTTATCGAAGTTTATAGCTATGGGTGGTGTGGCCTTTATGACGGCGCTTGTGATAATTACCTGCGGGATTTTAGCTCAACTACTCATGGGCGGGTGGCAAGAAATTGACCTTTTCAGGTATGCAGATGATGTATTAGGATACAAATGGGGATGGCTAACTTACCTCCAAAATATTGCTCTTGTTTTCTTTTTGGCGGGGCTCACAGGAAATCGGTTCTTGACACATATTTTAGGAATAGGCTATTACTTCTTTAACATTATCAGTTTTGATATGGGCATTATGGAAGAGATCCGGTTTGGATATGCCCTCACACCAGGCGTAGAGGACTTTTCCGATGTAAATGGCTACGGAATTTGGACCATTGCTTCTTGGTGGTACTTTCTTTTATGGTCTGCTTTAGCCTTCGTTTTTGTTTTACTTGGTATTCACTTTTGGAGGCGTGGTATTTCCCTGAATTTCAGTAGAAAATTAGCATTTCGTACTTCCCAGCTTAACCTCTCCGGTAAAGCATTAGTAGTGCTGTGCTTGGTAGCATTTTTCTTTTTGCAATCCTTTATTGTGAGGGAAGTAAACGATAAGGGCAATTTCGAGACAGATACTCAAGAAATAATTGATAATGCTAACTACGAAAAAAAGTACAAATGGATAGAAAGTAAGCCTCAACCAAAACTGAAAGGACTTAATTTGAATCTCAACCTTTTCCCGGATGCAAGAAAAGCATCTTACACCGCAACCATGCAATTGTTTAACTCAAACTTAATGCCGTTAGATACCGTCTACCTAAATCACGATGATTTCATTCAATTCAAAGAGATCAAATGGAATGACCAGCAGGTAGAGATAGCATGGAAAGATGACGAGTTTAACCAGCTCGCGCTCCCCATCAGTTTAGATTCCGCAGCTACAGGCTTATTAACTATTACGGCGGAAAAACAGTACGTTGGGTTTACCCAAAGTGAATCACAACCAGATTTAACTTTTAATGGGCTTTTTATGAATGCTAAGGATATTGTTCCGAATATCGGATACCATTGCGAAAGGGAACTGGATCAAAATAGAGAGCGAGAAGAATATAATCTTGAGAAGATAAAATCAAGAATGGCATCTGCTAGCGACAGCGCATCGCTTAATCAAGATGTTTTTACCAACTATTCGGATTGGATTGATGGAAGTATCACCCTAAGCACGTCCAGTGACCAAATTGCAACTGGCCCTGGCAAGCTCGTGAAATCATGGGAGGATGATGGAAGAAATTATTATCAGCTGGAACTTGAACATTATTCACCTTATGAATGGCACTTTGCTTCCGGAGAATACAAGGTGTTTGATTTTGAAGAAGAAGACTTAAAAGTGAGCTTTTTATATAAAAGAGACCACGATTACAATCTTGATTTATATAAAAGATCTATTCAACAATCTGTATCGTTTATTGAAAACAATTTAGGAACCTATCCATTTAGCGAGTTGAAAGTGGTAGAAATTCCGTTTTATCAGGAAGATCGTTATTCTTATCCTAATGGAATTGCCATTTCTGAAAAGGAGGGATGGTATGCTGACACTACGGGGGTTTCCGAACGTGCTTATTTAACGTTTACAATAGCGAACCAGATGATAGGACACTGGCTATATCAAAATATTAAAATTGGAAACGTTCAAGGCGCAGATATGCTAAAGATTGCTCTCCCTGAGGCGCTCGCTCTGCATGTGGTTAAATCCACATACGGCCAGGAGGCTGTGTCTGGAATTCTGGAAAAGAAAAAAAGTTACTACAGCAAGGAGCGAGGCAATGAACCTAACCAAGAGCCTCCATTGATCTACTCAGATGGTGCGGAATACTTAGAGGGAAATAAAGGCGTAATTGCATTCTACGAATTAAGTGAAGCTACCGGCTTAAACGTATTTGCTTCAACTTTAAACGATTGGATTGATGAAAAGAGCGATTCTAATGCCTATTTCGAGAGTTTATATGATAAGCTCGTCCCAGAACTAGAACTGAGTGGGAAAGAGAATATTACCTCATTATTTGAAGAGGTGATTTAAAAATTTATTTTACGTTAGTTGTGAATTGAGTTGGTACAATATCAGGTTAGCCCGAAAAATTCGGGTGTTATTCATTAAGATGAGGTAACACATTGAATATAAGGTAATTGATTTCGAATAAGATCACAAAATCGTTCCCCAAATTTGAGGAACCAAAAATCATTCAGAATGAACATTAAACTACGGTAAATCAATTACTTGAATCAACTCACCACTATTTTTGGTGAATAATGCGGGTTAGGAATAGTCCATAATGATACACGAAAAGTATTTTTATTAAATTATTTGCTGATTTTACTAATGAAAAAAGCATAAAAGTCCTGTCTCTGAATCCATGGAGACGGAGGCAGGATATACCGAAAAATCTATTTTCGATCAATTAAAATCAGACATAATACTAGAGAATGTTATCGATGTAGTCAATGGGTTAATCTACATGTTGTTGCTTTTGAAGCGATAGACTTTATAGAATCCTTTGCAAACCTGCCTTTTGGCCTAACTCTTCGTTACTCAAAATTTAAAAGCCTCATCATTTACGACCAGTAAACTACGTTTTTGAAATTCCGAAAGCCTCAATTTGAACCAAACATCCAGGTTTGTAAAGGATTCTTATAACTTCAGAAGTTTTTGGTAATTATTTGCACCGCTGAGGCAGCCACATAGCATAAAATAGCTAACTAAAAGTGCCTTTGTAAGTTTTTGATTTTCAAATAGTTGCGTTTAAGTTAGATAGTATTGTTACTATTCAGCCATATTAACCCGAAAAATTCGGGTGTTATTCATTGAGATGAGGTAACACGTGGAATAAGAGATAATTGAATCTAATGGCCCTTCGTAGCGAAGGCTATGGCCTTGGTGGTCAGATTGACCGCCCGGCTTTTTACCCGATGGCTTGCGAAGATGGACTACTTTTTTCTTCAATCCGTCTGAGGTAGGAAGCTTGCTGCTATTATGACTGTCTCTAGTGAGCTTGCTTTGCAATGAAGCGTTTTCGGATTGAA
>JBCCLN010000029.1:0-24359 GCA_039026865.1 Bacteroidota bacterium
TTGATAATCAATCTATTAAGCAGCTGAATAGTAACAATTCCATCTAACTAAAATGCAACTAATTGAAAATCAAAAGCTTATAAAAGCGCTTTTAGTTAGCTATTTTATGTTACATCGCCGCCTCAGCGGTGCAATGTCTTAAAATGCGGGTTAAATCATATTATCAGTCTCCGGGTTTTTATCTAATGAAGGGATAACTTTAACCAATTATTATTTCATCATTTACAGTTTTGATATGTTTTTAATATACCTATCTTTGCGTTCCGAAATTTGAGATGGAAGGAACGATAGTATATGCCAACGATACAACAACTAGTAAGGAAAGGTAGAAAGAAGCTTACCTCGAAATCCAAATCGCCTGCTTTGGATTCTTGTCCTCAGAGAAGAGGTGTTTGCACAAGAGTTTATACTACCACACCCAAAAAGCCAAATTCTGCGATGAGAAAAGTGGCTAGAGTTAGACTTACTAATGGTAAAGAAGTAAATGCTTATATTCCAGGGGAGGGTCACAACTTACAAGAGCATTCAATAGTGTTGATCAGAGGTGGTAGAGTGAAAGACTTACCGGGTGTAAGGTATCATATTATCAGAGGAGCCCTTGATACGGCAGGTGTAAATGGTAGATTACAAAGAAGGTCTAAGTATGGTGCAAAGCGTCCCAAGAAATAAATAGTAATGAGAAAAGCTAAACCTAAAAAACGGTATATACTTCCTGATCCCTTATATCAGGATACACTGGTAACAAAATTTGTTAATAATCTCATGCAGCGAGGTAAAAAGAGTTTGTCTTACACTATTTTCTACAATGCCATTGAGCAAGTAGAAGATAAGACTGGTGAAAACGGTCTACAGGCTTGGAAGAACGCATTGAGTAATATTATGCCAGCAGTAGAAGTGAAGGCAAGGCGAGTTGGTGGAGCTAATTTTCAAGTTCCGGTAGAAGTAAGACCAGACCGAAAAATTTCTTTAGGTATAAAGTGGATGATCAAATATGCCCGTCTAAGGGCAGAAAAGACAATGGAAGATCGCTTAGCCGCTGAAATCATTGCTGCATTCAAAGGAGAAGGGGCAGCAGTAAAAAAGAAAGATGATACTCATCGGATGGCCGAAGCAAACAGAGCATTCTCACATTTCAGATTCTAAAACCAAAAATGGCAAGAGACTTAAGACTTACAAGGAATATTGGTATTGCTGCTCATATAGATGCGGGTAAAACGACAACTACCGAACGTATCCTTTATTATGCTGGGATAAATCATAAAATTGGTGAGGTGCACGATGGCGGTGCAACCATGGACTGGATGGAACAAGAACAAGAAAGAGGTATTACGATAACCTCAGCCGCTACCACGGTGTTCTGGAAATATAAAGGTGATGAATACCATATAAATATAATAGATACTCCAGGTCATGTTGATTTTACAGTTGAAGTAAACAGGTCGCTTAGAGTACTTGATGGTTTGGTGTTTCTATTTAGTGCGGTTGACGGAGTTGAGCCTCAATCTGAAACCAACTGGAGGCTAGCTGACAATTACAAAGTTGCAAGGATCGGTTTTGTAAATAAAATGGATAGAGCAGGTGCTGATTTCATTAAAGTTTGCAATCAAGTAAAGGATATGCTGGGTACAAAAGCGGTACCTCTCCAATTACCTATAGGCGCAGAAGAAACTTTTAAAGGAGTCGTTGATCTTGTAGAAAATAGAGCTATCGTTTGGAATGAAGATGATATGGGTATGACTTTCGAGGAAGTTGATATTCCCGAAAACATGTCTGATGAAGTTGATTCTTATCGTGAACAACTCGTAGAAGCTGTTGCAGAGTACGATGAAGGGCTCATGGAAAAGTATTTTGAAGATCCAGATAGCATCACTAGAGATGAGATTGTTGCAGCTTTAAGGGCTGCGACCATTGACTTGGCATTTGTTCCTATGATGTGCGGTTCTGCATTTAAAAATAAAGGTGTTCAGACAATGTTAGATTATGTAATGGAACTCCTGCCTTCGCCATTAGACCGAGATAATATTCAAGGAACTAATCCAGATTCTGAAGAGCAAATAGCCAGGAAACCGTCAATAGGTGAACCATTTTCGGCGCTAGCTTTTAAAATAGCAACTGATCCTTTCGTAGGTAGGCTTTGTTTTGTGAGATCCTATTCAGGAATGCTAGAGTCCGGTTCTTATGTTTATAATACAAGGACTAATAAGAAAGAAAGAATTTCTCGTATATTCCAAATGCATGCTAACAAGCAAAACCAGATCAATAAATTACATTGTGGAGATATTGGTGCTGTTGTTGGATTTAAAGATATCAAGACAGGAGATACACTTTGTGATGAAAAATCCAAAATTGTGTTAGAGTCTATGGTATTCCCAGATCCTGTAATTGGATATGCAATTGAGCCAAAAGCTCAGGCAGACGTGGATAAACTTGGAATAGCAATCGGTAAGTTAGTAGAAGAAGATCCTACGCTTCAGGTTGAAACCAATCATGAAACCGGACAGACCATCTTGAGAGGTATGGGTGAGCTTCATCTTGATATTATCATTGACCGGCTTAAAAGAGAATTCAAAGTAGAGATTAATCAGGGAGCTCCTCAAGTTGCCTACAAAGAATCTATTACTGCATCTTCAGAGCATAAAGAAGTTTATAAAAAGCAATCCGGCGGTCGAGGTAAGTTTGCAGATATTGTCTTCGAGATGGGTCCTAAGGATGAAGATTATGAGGAAACTGGTCTCCAATTTGTGAATCAAATCGTAGGCGGTGCTATCCCGAAAGAATTTATTCCTTCCATCCAGAAAGGATTTGAACAGGCTATGCAGAATGGTCCGCTTGCAAACTATCCGATAGATAGTATGAAAGTAAGACTTTATCATGGGTCTTTTCACGACGTAGATTCCGATTCTCTTTCATTTGAACTTGCTGCTCGTGCTGGTTTTAAAGCCGCTGCTGCAAAATGTAGTCCAGTACTTCTTGAGCCTATTATGGCTGTAGAAGTTGTTACTCCGGATGAATATACAGGTACCATTACAGGGGATCTTAATAAAAGAAGAGGAATGATGAAAGGTATGGACACAAGGGGTACTTCAACTGTAGTGAAGGCAGATGTCCCACTATCAGAATTATTCGGATACGTCACCGATCTAAGAACAAATAGTTCTGGAAGGGCTACTGCTTCGTTGACATTTTCTCATTATGATCATGTACCAAAAAATATAGCGGAAGATGTAATAGCGGAAGTTAGAGGAACGGCAAACGCCTAAAAAGATGAATCAAAAAATTAGAATAAAACTTAAATCTTATGATCACAATCTTGTTGATAAGTCATCAGAAAAGATTGTGAGAGCTGTTAAAACAACGGGTGCTGTTGTCAACGGACCGATCCCTCTTCCTACAGTAAAAGAAAAATTTACTGTATTAAAATCCCCTCATGTTAACAAAAAAGCTAGGGATCAATACCAGCTTTGTACTTATAAAAGATTAGTCGATATCTACAGCAATAGCGCTAAGACTGTTGATGCCCTTATGAAACTTGAGTTGCCAAGCGGTGTAGACGTAGAGATTAAGGTGTAGAGTTCACTCCCAAAGAGTCAATAATGAACCAGGTAACCTTTTGCAGTGGGTTCTTTGTTGTTTAAAATGTCTTATTATCTTTTGATCAACCGTGTAATTTCCTATCTTTGCAGTCCTTTTCAGAAAAGACCTCTTTAGAGATAATAATAGAAAAAAATGCCTGGTGTGATAGGAAAAAAAGTGGGAATGACTAGTATATATGATGAAAGTGGTAAAAGCATTGCTTGCACACTAATTCAGGCTGGGCCTTGTGTGGTTACTCAGGTAAAGAATGAGGAAACAGACGGGTACAGAGCGGTACAGTTAGCTTACGGAGAACGTAAAGAAAAAAATACACCTAAAGCTTTAAAAGGACACTTTGCAAAAGCAAAAACTACCCCGAAGGCAAAAGTTGTTGAGTTTAGAGATTTTAGAGAAGAGTTTGAGGAGAAAGTAAAGCTTGGTAATGAAATCAAAATTAGCGATGTATTCCAAGAACAAGACTTTGTCGATGCAATCGGCACGTCAAAGGGCAAGGGATTTCAGGGGGTCGTGAAAAGGCATGGCTTTGGTGGTGTGGGTCAGGCTACACATGGACAACATAACAGACTTAGAGCACCTGGATCAATTGGAGCTTGTTCATTTCCTTCAAGAGTTTTTAAAGGGCTCAAGATGGCTGGAAGAACAGGAAACAACAAAGTAAAAGTGCTTAATCTTAAATTATTGAAGATATATCCTGAAGACAATCTTCTATTAGTTTCTGGCTCAGTACCAGGAGCTAAGAATTCATACATTATACTCGAAAAATGATCATGAAGGTAGCAGTGTTAAATAATGAAGGTGAAGAAACGGGAAGAGAGGTTACGTTAGATGAAAATATATTCGAAATTGAACCTAACGAGCATGCTGTTTATCTAAACGTTAAGAGTTATTTAGCAAATCAGAGGCAAGGGACGGCCAAGACTAAAGAACGAAGCGAGATAGTGGGCTCCACCAGAAAAATAAAGAAACAAAAAGGTACTGGTACTGCGAGGGCTGGAAGTATAAAATCACCAATTTTCAGAGGCGGAGGAACTATTTTCGGACCTAAACCCAGAGATTATCGATTTAAATTAAATCGTAAGGTGAAGCAATTAGCTAGTAAGTCGGTACTATCTTCAAGAGCTAAAGAAAAAGCTATTAAGGTTTTGGAAGATCTGAACTTTGAAACACCTAAAACGAAAAAATTCGTTAGTATCCTTTCAAATTTATCTGTTGGTGATAAAAAAACACTGGTTTTGGTAAATGGAGAAGATAAGAACACCTATTTGTCCTCAAGAAACCTAAAGAAGGTAAGTGTAGTTGCTGTTTCAGAGGTAAGCACTTATCATTTAATCAATGCAGAGCACATCATATTCATCGAAAGTACTTTGGATCAACTTAAAAAAAGATTTTACTGAAATGAGAGTTCTTATAAGACCATTAGTTACTGAAAAAGTGTCAGCCCTGAATGAACAAGGAAAATATGGTTTCGTAGTATCAAAAGATGCTAACAAAGTCCAGATTAAGAATGAAGTAGAGAAAAAGTACGGTGTGACTGTTGAATCTGTGAATACTATGTTACAGCCTGGTAAATCTAAAAGAAGGTACACAAAATCCAGGATCATAGAAGGCGGAACACCAGCTTACAAAAAAGCAATAGTGCAGGTATCTGAAGGAGATATCATTGATTTTTATAGTGGAGTATAACTAATGGCTGTAAAAAAACTCAAACCAACAACCCCAGGGCAGAGATATAGAATAGCTCCTGTGTTTACTGGAATTTCGAAAGAATCACCTGAAAAATCATTAGTTACAATTAACAAGCGTAATGGTGGTAGAAATAACCAGGGACGTATGACCGTACGTAATGTTGGTGGTGGTCATAAGAAAAAATTGAGGTTGATCGATTTTAAAAGAGATAAGCATGGAATACCGGCAACGGTAAAAGCTATTGAATATGATCCGAACAGGACAGCCCGTATTGCCTTACTTTATTACGTCGATGGAGAAAAGCGTTATATTATAGCTCCAGCTGGTTTAAAGGTTGGAACGGTTGTGAATTCTGGTAAAGGTGTTCCTCCGGAGGTTGGTAATACCTTATTATTATCCGATATTCCTTTAGGCACAATTTTACACAACATAGAATTAAAACCTGGTAAAGGCGGAGTGTTGGCAAGAAGTGCGGGTGCTTACGTACAGCTTGTAGCTAGAGAAGGTAAATACTCTACTTTGAAATTACCTTCAGGAGAAACTCGACTTGTATTAAATACTTGTGTAGCAACAGTAGGTTCTGTATCTAATTCTGATCATATGAATGTTCGGTTAGGTAAGGCAGGCAGAAATAGATGGCTTGGTAAGAGGCCAAGAGTTAGAGGCGTTGCGATGAATCCCGTTGATCATCCGATGGGTGGTGGTGAAGGAAGATCATCAGGAGGTCATCCAAGATCAAGAAACGGCCTCTATGCAAAAGGTATGAAGACAAGAAGGCCTAATAAGTATTCAGACAACCACATTATTAAACGTAGAAAATAATGTCCAGATCTTTAAAAAAGGGACCCTACATAGATTTTCGTCTTGAGAAAAAGGTCGAAGCTATGAACGAATCAGGGAAAAAATCTGTCATAAAAACCTGGTCTAGAAGATCTATGATATCGCCAGACTTTGTAGGGCACACTTTTGCAGTCCACAATGGCAACAAGTTCATACCAGTTTTTGTAACTGAAAATATGGTTGGTCATAAACTTGGTGAATTTGCTCCTACACGGAACTTTAGAGGTCATACGGCCAAAAAAGACAAGGGTAAACGATAAGATAGAAAGCACTAATGGAGGCAGCAAAGAAGTTAAAAAAATCCGTACGCATAAGGCTTCAAAAAGAAGCTTATAAGAAAATTAAAGAAGAAAATATCGGTGAGCAGGGTGCTGTAAAATCTTCTCTGAGAAACATTCCTACCTCTCCCAGAAAGATGCGTCTAGTGGCAAATATGATTAGAGGAGAGAGAGTCAATATTGCTTTGAATATTTTGAGATTTGATGGTCATCAAGCTTCAATTAAATTAGAAAAGCTTCTCCTGACTGCAATTGCAGACTGGCAAACGAAGAATGATGATGTGAGTATAGAAAATGCTGATCTATACATAAAGAAGATTTATGTAGATAGTGCTCGAATGTTAAAGAGGTTACGACCTGCACCTCAAGGGCGGGCCCACAGAATACGAAAGAGATCCAATCATGTAACCGTAATAATAGACAGTTATAAAATGTTCTACGAAAATAAAGAAAGCAAATAATGGGACAAAAGGTAAACCCCGTTGGTCTTAGATTAGGTATCATAAAAGGTTGGGATTCTGCTTGGTTTGATAGCAAATCCTATGTAGATAAAATAGTAGAAGACAATAAAATCAGAAAATATATTACAGCTAGGATACCAAAAGGAGGCATTTCTAAAGTAGTAATAGAACGAACGCTAAAAAGAATTACCTTGACTATACACACGGCACGTCCTGGAGTAGTGATTGGAAAAGGTGGATCTGAAGTAGATAAAATTAAAGAAGAACTCAAGAATCTTACCGGTAAAGATCTTCAAATAAATATCTTTGAAATTAAAAGGCCTGAGTTAGATGCCAAGTTAGTGGGAGAATCAATAGCTCAGCAATTACAGGCAAGAATTTCTTTTAGGAGGGCAATGAAACAGGCTATTGCTTCTTCTATTAGGGTTGGAGCACAAGGTATTAAAATTAAATGTTCGGGTCGGTTAGGTGGAGCTGAGATGGCACGCAGCGAACAATACAAGGAAGGTAGGATACCTCTGCATACCTTAAGAGCAGATATTGATTATGCAGTATCAGAGGCTAATACTATCTATGGCAAGATTGGTATTAAAGTATGGATTTTCAAGGGGGAGGTCTTTGGAAAAAGAGACTTATCTCCAAACGTAGGGGGAGGCAGTCATCAAAGTGGGGGTCCGAATGCTGGCGGTCCGAACAGGAGAAGAAGAGAAAATAGAAGAAGAAAGTAATAGTTTTTATTAAGCATGCTACAGCCAAAGAGAACTAAATTTAGAAAAATGCAGAAGGGTCGAGTGAAAGGTCTTGCCCAAAGAGGTCATTGGCTCGCTTTCGGAACTTTTGGTATAAAATCATTGGAGCCAGGTTGGATCACTAGCCGGCAAATTGAGGCTGCAAGGATTGCAATGACCCGTGCAATGAAAAGAGAAGGCCAGGTTTGGATTCGAATATTTCCAGATAAGCCTGTCACTAAGAAGCCTGCCGAAGTAAGAATGGGTAAAGGAAAAGGTGCACCCGAATACTGGGTGGCAACGGTAAAACCCGGAACTGTTCTTTTTGAAGCAGCAGGGGTAGACATTGAGCTGGCTAAAGAGGCACTCAGACTAGCCGCTCAAAAACTCCCAATTTCGACGAAATTCACTGTAGCGAAAGATTTTAAATCAGAGCCATGAAAAATTCTGAATTAAGAGGATTAAACCTGGATGAGCTACAGAATAGGCTTGTTGTAGAAAAAGAAAATTATAGTAAGCTAAAATTTGCTCATAGCATCACACCTATTGAGAACCCGATGAAAATCAAGGAAAGTAGAAAGTTGATTGCAAAAATAGAAACAGAAATAAGAGCCAAAGAATTACAGCAGGTTGTAAAAACATCTAGCTAATTTGCAGTGATGGAAAGGAATTTAAGAAAAGAAAGAATTGGTCAAGTGGTAAGCAATAAAATGCAAAAAAGCATTACCATCTCTGTCGAACGAAAAGTGAAGCATCCTATTTATGGAAAGTTTGTTAGGAAAACCACCAAACTTACAGTTCACGATGAAAAAAATGATTGTAACGTTGGAGACACTGTTAAAGTAATGGAAACCCGCCCAATAAGCAAGAATAAAAGATGGAGATTAGTGGAAATTATTGAAAGGGCTAAGTAATGGTACAGCAGGAGTCTAGATTATCAATAGCAGATAATAGCGGTGCAAAGGAAGTGCTTGTTATACGAGTACTTGGCGGAACAAAAAAACGATACGCATCAGTAGGTGATAAGGTTATTGTTACCGTAAAGCATTCACTTTCTTCTAGTGGCCTTAAAAAAGGGACTGTATCCAGAGCAGTAATTGTGAGAACTAAGAAAGAGATTAGGAGGAAAGACGGTTCATATATTCGATTTGAAGACAATGCTGCAGTATTGCTAACTGCTAATGACGAGCCGAGAGGAACCCGAATTTTTGGTCCTGTAGCTCGCGAGTTGAGAGAAAAACAGTTTATGAAAATTGTGTCTTTGGCACCGGAGGTACTTTAACAATGAATAAAGTAAAATTTCATGTTAGGAAAGGTGATACAGTGAAAATCACTGCAGGCAATGAAAAAGGAAAAATTGGAAAAGTTCTTGAAGTTGATACTTCTAACTACAGGGCGATTGTCGAAGGTGCAAATATCGTTATCAAGCATGTTAAACCTTCTGCTTCAAGTCCGGAGGGCGGTATTCAGGAAACAGAGGCTTCTATACATTTGAGCAATTTGATGGTTGTTGATCCAGCATCAGGCGAAGCTACAAGAATTGGTAGAAAAAAAAATACAGAAGGAAAACTACAGAGATATTCAAAGAAATCAGGAGAATTTATTGCGAATGGCAAGCCCTAGATTAAAAGAAAAATATTCCAGAGAAATTGTTCCTAAATTGAAGGATAGGTTTCAATATAAATCAATTATGCAAGTGCCTAAGTTGACTAAGATAGCTATTAACAAAGGCATTGGAGCAGCAGTTTCAGACAAGAAAATGGTTGATACTGGTGTTGAAGAGCTTACGATGATAACCGGACAGAAAGCTGTGCCCACAATTGCGAAAAGATCGGTCTCCAATTTTAAGCTAAGAGAGGGAATGCCAATCGGTGCGAAAGTTACGCTTCGAGGTGATAGAATGTACGAATTTTTAGATAGGTTAATGACTGTTGCTTTACCTAGGGTAAGAGATTTTAAAGGTGTTAGAGAAAAAGGATTTGATGGTAGAGGAAATTATACTTTAGGTGTTCAGGAACAAATCATCTTCCCTGAAATCAGTATAGAAAAGGTGAAAACCATATCTGGTATGGATATCACTTTTGTCACATCGGCAGAAACGGATGAGGAAAGTATGGAACTTTTGCGTGCATTTGGTATGCCTTTCACCTCCAAGAGTAACTAAAGAAATTATGGCAAGAGAATCAGTCAAAGCAAGAGAGAGAAAAAGGCAAAAGTTGGTAAGTCGTTATGTTGAAAAAAGAGCAATCTTAAAAGAAGCAGGAGATTGGCAGGCGTTGGATAAGCTTCCGAGAAACTCTTCGAAAGTTAGATTACATAATAGATGTAAATTGACAGGTAGACCGAAAGGTTACATGAGAAAATTCGGAATATCCAGAGTAACCTTCAGAGAAATGGCAGCAGAAGGTAAAATACCTGGTCTGACAAAAGCAAGCTGGTAACATAAACTTTTTATTTTATAATATAAATTATTATTTTCGCATCTATTTTTCAAATAGGAATTAGGTGTATTTAAGATATGGTAACAGACCCTATAGCAGATTATTTAACCAGAATTCGCAATGCAATAAATGCGAATCATCGTGTAGTGCAGGTTCCTGCTTCTAATTTAAAAAAGGAAATGACAAAAGTACTACATGAAAAGGGTTATATAAGAAATTATAAATTTGAAGAAGATAATAAACAGGGTATTATAAAAATAGCTTTGAAATATAATCCGCAGACTAAGCAGTCAGCAATAACAAGCCTTGAGCGGGTAAGTACACCTGGACTTAGAAAATACGCTAACGCTGAAAACCTACCTAGAGTTTTAAACGGACTTGGGATTGCCATCTTGTCCACTTCAAAAGGAGTAATATCAGATAAAGAAGCAAAAACTGAGAATATTGGCGGTGAAATTTTGTGCTATGTTCATTAATTGATTATGTCAAGAGTAGGAAAAGCCCCAATTAATATACCAGAAGGAGTTACAGTTTCAGTGAATAAAAACACTGTCAATGTGAAGGGCCCCAAAGGAGAATTGTTTCAGCAAATTGATACTGATATCCAGTGCAAAGTGGAAAATGGGACAATCATTTTAGATAGACCTACAGATCAGAAGAGACATAAGTCGATGCATGGTCTATACAGATCGCTTGTTAATAATATGGTTGAGGGAGTGAAAGAAGGATACAAAAAAGAATTGGAGCTTGTGGGTGTCGGCTACAAAGCATCAGCACAAAACAACATATTAGAATTGAATGTAGGATATTCTCACAGTATCTATTTTGCCGTTCCTGAAGATATTAGCGTTACCGCAGTAACCGAGAAAGGCAAGAATCCTCTTGTTACTATTGAAGGTATCGATAAACAATTAGTTGGTGAAGTAGCAGCAAAAATTAAATCAATAAGAAAAGTAGAACCCTATAAAGGTAAGGGTATTCGATCTGTAGGCGAACAAATTAGAAGAAAAGCTGGCAAAACAGCAACTAAATAAATAATGGCTATTTCTAAAACAGCACGAAGAAAAAGATTAAGATTAGGTATCAGAAAAAAAATCTCAGGTACTGCAGAGCGACCAAGAGTTGCCGTTTTCAAAAGCAATAGAGGTATATATGCCCAACTGATTGATGACATGAATGGAAGAACATTGGCATCAGCTTCAACTAAAGCAATAGGTAAGTCAAACGTGAATGTAGTAATTGCCAAAGAAGTAGGAAAAAAACTTGCTGAAAATGCTAAAGATGTGGGTATTGAAACGGTTATATTTGATAGAGGTGGGTATCCATATCATGGCCGGGTTAAGTCCTTTGCTGAAGGCGCTCGTGAAGGAGGATTGAAATTTTAACGATTATGAACTAAGTATGACACAAAGCAATATAAAGTCCGTAAAGGCAAGCGAAATTGACCTTCAAGAGAGAGTGGTAGCTATTAAAAGAGTAGCTAAAGTTGTGAAGGGAGGTCGTAGATTTAGTTTCTCGGCTATTGTTGTGGTAGGTGACGGAAATGGAGTTGTGGGATATGGTCTTGGCAAAGCAAATGAGGTGACAGACTCAATAACTAAAGGTATAGATGATGCGAAGAAAAACTTGGTTAGAGTCCCCGTTTTTAAGGGAACAGTGCCTCATGAAGCAGTTGGTAAGTTTGGTGGTGGGTATGTATTACTAAAGCCCGCAGCTGCAGGTACTGGAGTAATCGCTGGCGGAGCAATGAGGGCTGTTTTAGAGAGCGCTGGAGTGCATGATGTATTGGCTAAATCGAAAGGTTCATCAAACCCACACAACGTGGTAAAGGCTACCTTTGATGCATTAAATAAAATGAGAGACCCTTTTGCTGTAGCACAGCAAAGAGGAGTGACTTTAGATAAAGTTTTCAACGGCTAAGATGAGAAAGGTTTTAATTACTCAGAAAAAGAGCACCATAAATCGTCCAAAGAATCAAAGAAGAACTATTGAAGCACTCGGTCTGGGTAAGATTAATAAATCAATTGAAAAGGAATTGAATCCTTCTATTGAAGGAATGATCAAAGCGGTTAATCATCTTATAGAAGTTAAAGAACTTACATAATGAGACTAGAATCACTAAAGCCGGCAGAAGGTTCCATAAAAAATAGAAAGAGAGTAGGACGAGGACAAGGTTCGGGTAGAGGCGGAACTTCCACAAGAGGACATAAAGGTGCTCAATCAAGGTCGGGTTATTCCAGAAAAACAGGATTTGAAGGGGGACAAATGCCGCTTCAAAGGAGAATACCCAAGTTTGGTTTTAAGAATATTAACAAAATCGTTGCTAAACCAATCAATCTTGATGACTTACAGAAATTGAGTGAGAGTAAAAATTTGAAAAAGGTTACCCCTGAGATACTTCAATCCAATGGTCTTGTGGATAAAAAAGATCAGATTAAGATTTTAGGTAGAGGTGAAATACGTGTTATGCTAGAAGTAACTGCGCATAAATTTTCAAAGTCTGCGCAAGAAGCAATCGAAAAAGCCGGAGGATCAATTATAATAGTTAAACAATGAAGAAATTCATAGATACCATACGGAATATCTTTTCTATTGAAGAATTAAGAACGAGAATTCTAAACACCATAGGATTCTTAGTGATTTTTAGAATTGGTTCCTTTGTCGTATTACCAGGTGTGGATCCCTCTAAACTAACAGGTGAAGCTAGTGGTATCTTTGGATTATTGGATACTTTTTTAGGTGGAGCATTTAGTAATGCTTCTGTGTTTGCACTTGGTATCATGCCATATATTTCTGCATCGATTGTATTGCAATTGATGACCGTTGCAGTTCCTTACTTTCAAAAACTTCAAAAAGAAGGAGATAGTGGCAGGAAAAAAATTAATCAGCTCACAAGAGTGCTTACCATAGTAATTTGTTTTGCTCAAGGTTTTAGTTTTGTTTCGGCAGCAGTTCCTTCAGAAGCAATACTAAATAACACGTTCTTTTGGAAGTTTACCTCTGTCATCATTATTACATCAGGCACCATCTTCTGTATGTGGTTAGGTGAGAAAATTACCGATAAAGGAATCGGTAACGGAATCTCCATGTTAATTATGATCAATATCATCTCTAGATTTCCAGGAAGTATAGTAGCCGAAGGATACACTCGAGGAATGAGTGAACTGTTATTGTTTGTATTAGAGTTAATTGCGTTATTCTTCGTTGTACTAGTTACGGTAGCATTGGTTCAAGCAGTGCGTAGGGTGCCTGTTCAGTACGCAAAACAAGTTGTTGGAAATAAGGTATACGGTGGACAGAGACAATATATACCTCTAAAAGTAAATGCTTCTGGTGTAATGCCAATTATATTCGCTCAATCTATTATGTTTCTACCTGCTATGTTAGCAGGTTTATGGAGAGAAGAAAGTGAGATCGCAAACTCAATTAGTGTAACATTCTCTGATTTTACTTCCTGGCAGTATAATTTGACGTTTGCTTTGATGATTATAGTATTCACTTTTTTTTATACCGCTATTACTATTAATCCAACACAAATAGCAGATGATATGAAGAGAAATGGTGGGTTTGTTCCTGGTATAAAACCAGGAAAACAAACCGCTGATTTTCTTGATACTATTTTATCTAGAATTACTTTGCCAGGTTCTTTATTCCTGGCTATAATAGCTATTCTTCCTGCATTTGCGATGATTGCAGGTGTGAATCAAGGTTTTGCACAATTCTACGGAGGCACTTCATTGCTTATTATGGTTGGAGTAATCTTGGACACCCTTCAGCAAATAGAAAGTTATTTGCTAATGAGGCATTATGAAGGTATGATGAAATCCGGAAGAATAAAAGGAAGGACTCAAGCTGCGTAATGGCAAAACAGGCCTCCATAGAACAAGATGGTAAGATTGTAGAGGCATTGTCCAATGCAATGTTTAGAGTAGAACTGGAAAACGGACATGAAGTTATTGCTCATATATCAGGAAAGATGAGAATGCATTACATTAAAATATTACCTGGTGACAAAGTGAAGCTGGAAATGTCACCATATGATTTAACAAAAGGTAGAATAGTCTACAGATACAAATAGTACGATCATAAAGCCGAATTATATAAAAGAAAAATGAAAGTAAGAGCATCTGTAAAGAAAAGAAGCATTGATTGCAAAGTGATCCGACGTAAAGGGAAGCTTTATGTAATCAATAAAAAGAATCCCAAGTTTAAACAAAGGCAAGGATAATTATGGCCAGAGTTGCAGGAGTAGATATTCCCGATAATAAACGGAGCGAAATTGCTTTAACATACATTTTTGGTATAGGAAAAACATCTGCAAAGAATATCTTGACGGAAGCAGGTGTAGATGTAAACAAAAAGGTTCAAGATTGGACTGACGAAGAAGGAGGAAAGATCAGGAGCATAATCCGTGAAGGCTATAAAGTAGAAGGCGTTTTAAAGGGAGAGATTCAGCTTAGTATCAAAAGGCTTTTAGATATTGGATGCTACAGAGGATTAAGACACAGAAAAGGTCTTCCCGTGAGAGGTCAGCACACAAAGAATAATGCGAGAACAAGAAAAGGAAGAAGAAAAACAGTTGCTAACAAAAAGAAAGCGACTAAGTGATAACATAGATGGCACAAAAAAGAAAAGATAAAGCTAAAAAAAGAGTAGTAACGGTTTCAGCTATGGGACAAGCCCATATTAAAGCTTCTTTTAACAATATTATCATTTCTATGACCAATGAAGCTGGTCAGGTAATTAGCTGGGCGTCCGCAGGGAAGATGGGATTTAGAGGTTCTAAGAAAAACACACCTTATGCTGCTCAGGTGGCTGCTCAAGAATGTGCTCAGAAAGCCTACGATTTAGGACTTAGAAAAGTAGAAGTTTTTGTTAAAGGTCCCGGAGCGGGAAGAGAATCAGCAATTAGAACTATTCAAAACGTAGGCATAGATGTTACTTTAATTAAAGATGTAACACCGCTTCCTCATAATGGGTGTCGTCCACCCAAAAGAAGAAGGGTTTAATATACTTTATACGATATAAAGAATTTAGAGAATGGCAAGATATACCGGCCCCAAAGCCAAAATTTCAAGAAAGTTTGGAGAGCCAATATTTGGATCTAGTAAGGCAGCTCAAAAAAAAGCGTATCCTCCGGGACAACACGGTCGCGGCAGAAGAAAAAAACAATCTGAATACGCAATACAACTCGCTGAAAAGCAAAAGGCAAAATATACGTATGGTGTGCTTGAGCGACAGTTTGCGAATGTTTTTGACAAAGCTTCAAGAAAGAGTGGAATTACTGGGGAGATCCTTCTTCAATTATTGGAAGCTAGACTTGACAATGCTGTTTATAGATTCGGTATAGCTCCTACCAGACGAGGTGCAAGGCAGTTAGTATCTCATAAACACATTACCATAAATGGTGAGATTGTCAATATCCCATCATATTCTTTAAAACCTGGCGACATTGTAGGTGTTAGAGAAAAGTCAAAATCTTTAGAGTCAATAACTGATAGTTTAAAATCAAGCAGAAGAAATTATTCTTGGCTGGAGTGGGATACTGTAAATATGAACGGTAAATACTTGAACGCTCCCAGTAGGCAGGAGATTCCAGAAAACATCAAAGAGCAATTAATAGTAGAATTGTACTCTAAGTAATAATCAATAATTAGATAAAAATTAAGATATGTCGATCCTAGCATTTCAAATGCCGGAAAAAGTTGTTATGGAAAAAGCAGATGATTTCCATGGCCTCTTCACTTTCAAACCATTAGAAAAAGGGTACGGAGTTACCGTTGGTAACGCGCTTCGTAGAATTCTTTTATCTTCATTAGAAGGATATGCGATCACGGGTGTGAAAATACCTGGCGTTCTTCATGAATTCTCTACGATTGAAGGTGTAGTTGAAGACGTGAGTGAAATGATTTTAAACCTCAAAATGGTCCGGTTCAAGAAAATCGAAGATATTGCTGATGGAAGTATCACAATCTCCGTTGCTAATATGAATAAATTGACAGCCGGTAACTTAGCAAAAGCGACTACTTCGTTTGAGATATTAAATTCGGATCATGTGATCTGCAATTTAGATGACTCTGCTAAGTTTGAAATGGAACTCAAAGTAGAGAAGGGAAGGGGATATGTAAGCTCAGAAGAAAACAAGCCTGCAGAACAAAACTTTGGGTTTATCTCTATTGATTCCATCTTCACTCCAATTAAGAATGTAAAATATAGCGTAGAAAATACCAGGGTAGAACAGAAAACCGACTATGAGCAACTTACATTAGATATTGAGACAGACGGTTCTATTCATCCTGAAAATGCTTTAAAAGGAGCAGCTCACATTTTGATCCAGCATTTCATGTTGTTTTCTGATCAGAGCATGATTCTTGAAACACAAGAAACGGGAGAGCCTGAGCAAGTAGATGAAGAATTGCTTCATATGAGAAAGCTACTTAAGACTAACTTGAATGACTTAGATCTTTCTGTAAGAGCTTATAATTGTCTTAAAGCTGCCGATGTAAGAACATTGGGAGACTTGGTTTCTTTGGAGATTTCTGATATGATGAAGTTCAGAAATTTTGGCAAAAAGTCATTGGCTGAATTA
Source organism: Bacteroidota bacterium (assembly GCA_039026865.1). Classification (GTDB taxonomy): domain Bacteria; phylum Bacteroidota; class Bacteroidia; order Cytophagales; family Cyclobacteriaceae; genus Ekhidna. The sequence goes on from JBCCLN010000029.1 coordinate 16,618, forward strand.
GAGCAACTTGTTTCCGATAAAGGTCTTACGTTTGGGATGGATCTAGGAAAATACAAACTAGAAGAAGAATAATCATGAGACATGGCAAGAAATTCAACCATTTGGGTAGAAAAACAGCACATAGGGGAGCTATGTTGTCTAATATGGCTTCTTCTCTTATTATGCATAAGAGAATTAACACAACTGTAGCTAAAGCCAAAGCACTCAGGAAATACATTGAGCCAATATTGACAAGGTCTAAAACAGACAATACACACTCAAGAAGGATGGTTTTTTCCTACCTTCAGAACAAAGAATCAGTTACTGAGCTTTTTAGTAATGTGGCAGATAAAATTACCAATCGTCCTGGCGGATATACAAGAATTATTAGGATAGGTGTTCGGTTAGGTGACAATGCAGAAATGTGTATGATGGAACTAGTAGATTTCAATGAGCTACTTACCAAAGAAGAAACCATAGGAAAAACGAAGACGAGAAGATCAAGGAGAAGTAGAAAGTCTAAAGCAGAAGCTGAAACAGCTATTCATGAAGCAGAGGTAGTAGAAGAAGGTGCTGAAGAGACAAAAATTACTGAAGCAGAGGTAGTAGAAGAAAGTACCGAAGAGATAAACCTTACTGAAGCAGAGGTAGTAGAAGGTACTGAAGAGGTAAAAATAACTGAAGAAACAAAAGAAGAAACTTCTGAGGCAGAGGAAAATGAGTTAAAAGCTGACAGTGAAGAAGTTGCAGAAGCAGCAACTGAAATGAAAGAAGAAACCACAGAAGAAGAAAAGAAAGAAGATGATACGGCTGAATCTGAAGAAAAGAAAGATTAAGTAATGATCATCCGATTATCGACAAAAAGTTAGCTGAAATTTCTTTTATTGAGGTAGGTACTTAGTAACTATCTAGGTTTTTGCCATAGATGGGGCTATGAGATGTCATTCTATCCACCAAAGGATTAAATATATTTGAAATGGAACTGTCGATTTTTTCAAAAATTCTTCTGATCTTTAAATTAATGTTACCGTCGGGGAATGGAAGAAAATCCCTCGCCTTTAGGCGAAGATTTTAGTATTTGCGAAGTATATCGAAAACTAAGACATTGAAGCTAAAGATAATAACTTCGATATCGGTGTCTGACTTTAGTTGCCTTTTAGGCGGAATCAAATCTACCGGCTTTTTAACAGGTTGGTTAGCTTCCATAAGAAAAGGCAAAAAACGCGCTCAATGAGCTAAAAACATCGTTTTCTCACTAAAGAAACATTTTTTTTAGAGACACTAGCTATCAATTTATTTATTCATGTATTATGCCAGTGCTTGGCGAGCTGCGTGCATGGGGAAAGTTAACCTTACTTCAGTGCCTTGGCCTTCTTTAGATATGATTTTATATGTGGCGTTGTGGTTTCTCAAAATGTCGAAGGTAAAGAAAAGTCCCAGTCCAATACCTTCTCCAGGGTTTTTGGTAGTGAAAAAAGGATCACCTAGTTTTTGTTTGTATTCTTCGGGTATCCCTTTGCCTGTGTCTCTAATACTAAATTGTAGGTTATTGAGATAGCTCTCTGTACGAATGCTGATAGTTCCTTCGCTTTCTATGGCTTGCACTGCATTATGTAATATATTGAAAAAAGCTTGATAAAGCTTTCCTGGGTTACCATAGACTTCGAGGGCGTTTTCATCAAAATGAACCACGATTTTAATTTTTCCAAAGATTCTATTTCTAAGAAGATTTAGGCAATTTTCAACGATAGTCTGGATATTGCAATATTCGTAATTTCCGTCTTCGTTATGGCTATATCCTCTTAAGCTCTCCACAACGTTTTTAATCCGACGGATGCCTTCTTCAGTAGCTTTAAAAATTTCATGTAATCTTGAATCTTCTTGCAAAAACGGTGAAAATCGTTCTTTAATGAGTTGCTCTCCCTGTTGAATAAAATTAAGCGGATTATTAATCTCATGCGCCACTCCGGCAGACAAAACTTTTAATGAAGTCATCTTCTCTTGTTGAATCAGTTCAATTTGTGCTTGTTTCAGTGTTTGAAGAGTCTCTTCCAACAGATCTTTTTGTGCCTGTATCTTAATATTTTGTGCTTGGATTTTTTTATTGAGCGTAGAAAACTGCGCCATGGACTGGTGCTTGGAGTAGAAATAGGAAAAGATCACCAGAATCAACATACCTATTAACCCTAAACCAATATATGTTATATTTTGGATTATCTTCTGCTTTTCAATTTCACTTTCAAAAAACAAGTTTTGGGATTGATTAGCAAACTGAATGGGGTTTTTTTCTTGCTGAAACTCATACCCTGCTTTCAGATGAGCAATCTGTTCAATAGTTTCTTCTTTGTGAATACTATCTGCCATTTGTTTATAAAGAACATAGGCTTTGTATGATGCTTCATAATTTCCCAGGAACTTTTCAACTAGAGCGAGCTGTTCCGCAATATTTCGAATATTTGTTTTGTGGTTGGTGTTTTGAGCTGCTTTCAGGGCTTCGCGTAAAAAAAATTTTGCTTTAGAAAATTTATTCAATTGCTTGTTGATCGATCCCAAAGCAAAGAGTAGATGACTTTTATTGGCCTTTATTCTTGTGGAATCAGACACATTTAAGGACTTATTTAACATATTCAGAGTTTTTCTATAATTAACCGAGTCTTCATAAGAGACCTCACCATTACCTAAAATAATAGACAAATTTGATACGTTATTAATCCTTCTTCCTATTTTCAATGAATTAAAGTAATAATCTAGAGCCTTTTCATAATCTCCTTGTTTTCCATAAATGATACCTATATCATTTAAACATTTTGCAATGCCTTTTTTATTTCCTGAAAACTTATGTATTTCCAGGCATTTAAAGTGGTATTCTAAGGCCTTAATGTAGTCTCCGAACTTATCGTAGATATTTCCGGTATCAGCAAGCTGAATAGCTCTCCTCTGGTATAGATCGTTATTAATTAAATGACTATAGCTTTGTTTGTCATTATTTTTTATGTAATTGTCTGAGCTAATTTTATTATAAAGGTCACTTTCTACTATTTGTAAGAGAGAATCAATTACCCTCTGATTTTGCGCAATAGACTGTAAGCAGCAAATGAAAAGTATGAAAAGGAGTTTGAAAGATTTTTGCACTATGTAAAAAAAAAGTATCGGTGAGATTTACTATTACGAATAATTCGTATTTACAAGAAGAAGAAGTTTACGTAGTATATAGAGTTTACTGATTTCTTATTTATAGAGGCGATACCTATAAATTTATTAAGTACCTTCAAGTGGCAGGATCTATGGAAACCCTATGTCACGGCCTGATGAGGTGAAAAGGCACAAGACAGTACACGGTCTTACTGAGGGAGGTATGAAGAATGAACACAAAAAAAGGTCTCTAATGCCATTTGGTCAAATTCGTCACACGTAGCATATATCCTATCCGGCTTTCGGCAATGTCTTTTAATCTAATGCATACCTAATTAAGCTGGTAGCCGTTCTTGGCTTACCCAAATTTCGCCTTCGATATGATTTCATTCCATTACTTCTTTAGTCCGAGCCTTGCTTGCTAAGGGTTCTCAGGCTTGGCTCTTCCCAAAGGCTTGGTTGTGCTTCGTATTCCTTTCTCTTTGACCCATTTACGATTTTTCCTACTACCGTAGATTAGCCAGCGTTGTTCACCACAAATAGTGACGGGTAGATTTAAGTAATTGATTTATCCGTAGTTGAATAGAATCCTTTGAAAAACCTGCCTTTTGGCCCAACTCTTCGTTACTCAAAACTTCAAAAGCCTCATTTAAGACCAGTAAACTACGTTTTTGAAATTCTGAAAGCCTCGATTTGAACCAAAAATCAAGTTTTGCAAAGGATTCTAGTATTCATACTGAATGATTTTTGATTCCTCAAATTTGGGGAATGATGTTGCGGTCTCATTCGAAATCAATTATCTCCTATTCAATGTGTTACCTCATCTCAATGAATAATACCCGAATTTTCGGGTTAAGAAACACAACTATTATTTAAAGGGGTATAAATAACCGTCCTGGGAGATTCTGCCAAGACGGCTTTATCACTTAACGTCTTACCAGGATTAAATCGAAAGTTCGAAATTTACAGGAAGCGTTATTCGGCTTGCTATTGTTTGCCCATCTTGATTTATAGCGGGCTTGAAAGTAAAGCCAGATAAAGCATTTTTTACCACTTCTTTCATATCAACACATGGAAAAGAGACAAATTCGTGACTTATGAGGTTTCCAGACTCATCAATCTTGAGCGAAACAATTACTCTTCCTTCTATCCCTTGTTCTTTACAATTCCTAGGATACTGGATCTTGGACACCACTTCTTTGTAGTTGGTCACCTCCACCACTCTGGCGTAGGTGTCTTCCTGTGCGTATACATTTAAAACGAAACATATCGTCAGGATCATCATCAATATTTTTTTCATGATTCTTCCCATTTTTAATATTAATGCAATGTTAATTAATTATTACCATTAAAGAAACATTCAGATAATATTAAGTTAACATTTTGAGATGAGTTGCTTTTTAGCATAGATTAAATCTTACATATTACATTCGTAGCTATGTCTTTAACTATCTATCAATCATCCGCAGGTTCAGGAAAGACCTATACCTTGGCTAAGGAGTATTTGAAACTGGCACTTCGATCCGTGAATTACTACCAAAAAATTCTTGCTGTCACTTTTACGAATCGTGCAGCGGAAGAGATGAAAGAGCGCGTTTTGGACTTTTTAATTAAGATTTCTAAGGGCAATCATGAGTTGATAGCTGTCTTGGCTTCAGAGCTGGGTCAAAGTGAAGAAGAGATCTCCAACGCTGCAGAAAAGATTTTAACGCACTTGCTTCATCATTACAGTTATTTCAACATCACTACGATTGATACTTTTTTCTACCTGGTGATTCGGTCCTTCTCTCGTGAAATCGGTTTGCAAGGGGTGGGCATAGAGTTGGATACCGATAAGGTGGCAGACCTTATTACTTTTTTTGTATATGAAGGCGTTGAAGAAAATCAACTGTTAAGAAATTGGTTAATAGAGTTTTCCATGATTGGGCTACTCGAAGGAGAAGGATATGAAACCAAAGGGCAAATAAGTAAGCTGACCAAACTACTCTTTCAGGAAGAGTTTAAAAAACTACCTCAAGAACAGTTTGCAGATGAAGAAATAAAGCAAAAGATCGAAACGCTGCAAGGTAGGCTTATCAATACCAAGAGGAACTTTGAAAAAAAACTCAATCAAATAGCTGAAGAAGCTATGAGTGCCATGGAAGTTACCGGTATAACAATAAATGATTTATCCTACAAAACCGCTGGCCCAGGTGGATTCTTTCTTAAGCTACTTAGAAAGGATTATGATTCATTATGGACAAAGCGGGTAGAAAATGCGCTTAACGACTCCAATGCATGGACTTCCAAGTCTAGCAATAAAAAAGACCTAATTCTTCAGTTAGCAACATCCAGCTTAATGCCACTGCTGAATGAAGCGTTTGTTTTTATAGATCAAGAACAGCAAGGCTATTACACCGCAAAAGCTATCTTAAAACACCTTTATACGCTAGGTTTGATCGGTGACCTCGCTCAAAAGCTTCAGAAGTATAAGCAGGAAGAAGAAATAATTATGATCTCTGATCTTCCGGATTTCCTTTCTCAAATAATTGATGATAGTGGCTCTCCCTTCATCTATGAGAAGGTAGGCACTTGGTATTCTCATTTCTTGATTGATGAATTTCAGGATACCTCCCAATTTCAATGGAACAACTTTCGCTCGCTTCTCGAGGAGAGTCTCGCGCATGGCCATGAAAATATCATCGTAGGAGATGCAAAGCAATCGATATATGGTTGGCGGGGAGGTGATCCTACACTGCTGCTGGAGAAAGTACAAAAGGATATTCCTCAAACTCAAGTGAACCCCACAAAAAATACTAATTGGAGAAGTGCCCCTGAAGTGGTTGAATTTAATAATCAACTCTTTGCTGCTTTGCCTCAGATTATGGTAGAAGAGATGAGTGAGGTAATCTCCTTTGAAGAGGCACAAATGATCCTCAAAACATATGAGGGATCAGAACAAAAAGTATCTGAGAAAAATAAAGAGCTGGAGGGTTATGTTAAACTGGAATTTCTGGATGCCGAAAGGGGCAAGTGGAAGCAGCGATCAATAGAGCGCATGATCAAAACGATCGAATCCCTTTTAAAAGATGGTCATCGGTTGAACGATATAGCCATTTTGGTCAGAACTAATAAAGAAGCTACTGAAATTGTGAACTATGTGCTTGACTATAGGGGAACCACTAATACGGAAATGGAGGTGATTTCAGCGGAAGGTATGCTTTTGGAAAATGCTTCTGTTGTGCAATTGCTACTTTTAGCCTTTAATCATTTAATTAACCCAGAGGATATTAGCATCAAGGCTAACCTCATCTATCGCTATCAAAAAGATATCAGAGGAAGGGAGTTTAATACCCATACAGATTTCTCAAAGCTTGACGCTGGTGGACTTCCGGTAAATTTCACAAAATATAAGAAGCACCTTCTCCATTTACCGATCCTGGAGTTAGTAGAGGTGCTTATTCGTACGTTTAAGTTGAATGAATTAGAAGCTGGATATGCCTATCTTCAGGCTTTTCAGGATTCGGTATTGGAATACAGCAAAAATAACCGTTCTGATTTACGGTTATTCATAGAATGGTGGGAGGATGTCGGTAGAAAACGTTCAGTGCAGTTGACAGGTGCACTAGATGCAGTAGAGATAATTACCTCACATAAATCTAAGGGTTTGCAGTATCCAATTGTATTCGTTCCATTTTGTAATTTCAAAATGGACAGTCTTTCTAAGCCAGTTTGGTACAAATCACCCTTTAATGAAATGGAAAGCCTACCGGTTGATTATGAGTCTGATTTGGATCTTTCGAAATTTACAGGACAATATCGAAAAGATATGGTTAAATGGCACCTGGAGAGCTTGAATGTACTTTATGTTGCCTTTACTCGTGCTGAAAACGGCTTATATGTATTTTGCGAACCGCCACCATTAAAGAAGGAGAAAATGTATGCTACTGTGAGCAAGCTACTTTGGTGTTTCTTTGAACGTTATCCGACAGAGGGTTGGGATGAAGATAAAAGAATTTATGAACGGGGGAGCATGGCGATCAGACGCAAAGACACAAATAACGAGATGATCCAACTTGTCAACTATACCTCCAATAAATGGAGTAATAAGTTGAAGGTTCGAAAGACTGGGAAAGCCTATTACGATGATGAGGTTGAAAAGAGTAGGAGTGAGGGTGTTTTGCTTCATCAGATTTTGTCAGAGATCATTCGCTATGAGGAAACATCAACAGTATTGGATCGCTACGAGCATGCAATGCATATCACTCGGGAAGATCGCAATTATTATGAAAAGATATTATCAACTTTGTGGAAAAACGATACGATTAAATCCTGGTTTAGCGAGGTAGTGGAGGTGAAAACCGAGGTGGTAGTGTTACCCAAAGACGGTGAAATAAAGCGAATGGATCGGGTGGTAGTTTATGGAAACAATGCAACAGTAATTGATTTTAAAACCGGTCAACCAAAGACCGGTGATGAAAAGCAATTAAACGGATATGTAAATATTTTAAAGGAAATGGGATATCATACAGAAGGGTACCTGTTGTACCTTAAAAGTGCACAAATCAAAAAAATATAGAAGGTATCCTGGCGAGCATATATCTGAAATCTTAGAATATATTAATTGAACAAACACTTAGTAAATATGAAAA
>JBCCLN010000030.1:0-24166 GCA_039026865.1 Bacteroidota bacterium
ATTTTACGGGGTAATGATTGGACAGATCACCTCCATAATGACCAAAATCCGAGAAAATAACAAATTAGGTATGAATGGAACAAATTTTACAAACCATGTCGTCATGATCGGCTGGTCGGATTTCGGTAAGTCCGTAGTAGATCAATTAATTGCCGCCGGTAGAAAAATCGCTGTCGTAACCGCCGAAAAAGATAACGTAGATATCATTCAGGAGTTTTACCCCAAGAAAAATGTCTTTACACTTTTTTCGGATTTTAATAATTACGACCTACTGGAGAAGCTAAATATGGAGGATAGTTCCATTGTCTTCGTAAACTTTGACGACGATACAAAAAAGCTGGTTTACGTCCTCAACTTAAAAAAGCACTTTGATCATCTGCGATTTATAGTTACTCTGGATAACGCCAATCTTAAAAAGACCTTTCAAAGTGCCGGGGTCACGTATGCCCTTTGCAAACACGAAATAGCTTCCAGGCTTTTGGCCAGTTACATTTTTGAGCCAGATGTAGCAGAGTACTCAGAAGAGATTTTAGCTTATCCTGAAACGAGTGAGAACTATGACATCAAACAGTACATGATCCTGGAAAACAATCCATTCAATGGAAAACCTTACGATCAGGTGTTTTATGAGATGAAAAAACAATTTAACGCCGTGCTCATTGGAATCGTTAAAATGGAAAACGGACACAGGGTTCTGAAGAAAAACCCCGAAGAAACCATCACGATCAAAGGGGGCGACTACCTGATCATGATCACGAATAAAAACACCGAGAACAAGTTAGAAAAGTTCTTTAGCGTTGAGGAAGGTTATATATAAACTATCTTTGCGCAACTTTGTGCTGTATTCAGGATAATCAGGCGCATTTCAAATTGTTGCGATTAGCTTTTATGTACTTACGTCCTTTCGTAACGAAGTAGAGCACTTTTCAGAAGGTATATTTTTCTTTGTGGTAAAGTTCCTCCGCCTTGCTATTTTCAATTTTTTAAGTTGTATCGTGAGACATCTTTGCCATTCAGAAAGTCCACATTTATTTTCTGAATAGTAAAGCTCCTCGATTTCATAGGATGACTTAAAAGGTTAAAATTTCGCCTATCGTTAATTTGCACGCCTGAAAGAAGCTGTAAAGAAACCAATGACGAACTTAACAAGGAAGTTTCTATCCATTTTAGCATTTTTAATGTCTTCTAAGCAACCTTTGCATTAATTCACATGTACTGTGTATACTATGATTTTTAATGCGGTTATCGTAGAACTATTCTTTTGGACACTGTTTCTTGTACTTAATTACCTTAATTATGTTATCAATTATGTATTCTATAAGGACAAAAGCCATTTTTTACCCTACATAAGCGATTTCAGAAAGAGCCAGAAATTACCAATCATAGGAAGTGCTAATCTTGATCCCTTTAGATACTCTATCGAAATATCGATCTTTTTGATCATATCAAGAATTTATGATTTAAAAGCTGGTGCGCTGACTTTAACTATTCTTTTTCTACTGACATTATTTTTTAACCTCTATCAATACGTTATTCGTCGGATCTATGAAACAGAACCCGTTTTATTCAATGATCTGAAATTGATCAAGAACGCCGTCGTTATCGTCTGGTCAGAATCAAAGATCAAAGTTGTAGTCAGTGGTCTTTTGGCTTTGTTATTTTTCTACACTGTATTTCATTTTTTTGATTGGTTTTTGAAATTCAATTATGGGTTGGGTACCAATTCTTTTTTTCTATCTCTTTCATTTCTTTGGATTTTGGGACCTTTGTTCTCAGTAATCAGGCTAAGGGGCTTCTACACAAGATATCCTAACGATATTTATCTCAGATATCATTTCGTAACAGTTGAAATTTTAATGAATGTGATAAGAAGCATCAAAAATTATCGATTAGCACGAACAAAGATAGGGGAAAAGTATGCATCCAAAAGAGTAGAAATCGACCTTGGGAAGGTTCATACTTTCCCAAACATTTTTTTCCTGTTTATTGAATCGTATGGGTCTTTTTTTTTCAAGGAACAAAGCATAAGGGATACGTCATTTTCAGATTTGAACCGACTTCAAAACAACTTAAAATCAAAGGGCTATAAGTGTGTCTCATCATTTTCGGAATCTACTACAACAGGTGGTCAATCATGGCTGACTTACAGTTCTGCCTTGTTTGGACATAGAATTGATAATAATACTCTTTTCGAAAATTATCTGAGAGATGAAGTTTTCCGCAATAGCAATAGCCTATTGCGAATTTTGAAGAATTATGGATACACAAACTATAATTTGAATCCTATCAATCCAATAAATGGCATTAATGTCCCCTATAAGGAAATGAGGGAAATGTATGCCATAGACAGGTGGATTTTAAATGAGGACATTAATTACAGGGGTGATGCATATGGATTTGGAGCTTGCGCTCCCGATCAATATAGTTTGAACTTTACTATTGATCTGATAAAAAGGGAGGCAAAAGAACCTTTTACACTTTTTTACTTGACTAAAAATTCGCATTCACCGTTTATCACACCCCCGATAGTAGACGACTGGACGGATTTAAACAATGGCGGCAGTCAGGTACATATTCATAAAGGATTTTTGAAATATCCTGAGATCAAAGACTACCAAAATGCTGTCCGGTACGAATACGAGGTTTTAGGAAGATTTATCAAGGATCACGGATCTGACGATGATGTATTCATACTTTTAGGAGATCATCAACCTCCAATGCTGGCAAAACCTGATATTCATGGTCTATCAACACCTGTTCACATTGTAAGTAAGGATCAGTCTTTTCTTGATGAATTTCTCGCGTATGGTTTTAAACCTGATTTAGCAGAGGTAGATTCTGAGATTAGACATGAGTCTTTCTATTCAATATTTCTGAATGCCTTTGGAAATCAATATTCTAATGATTTCAAAAACATACCAAACTATGAGCCCGAGGGAATTAAACTCTGATGCTTTTTACAGGAAATGGGCCTTGATCCACTCATTACTTAATCTGGTTGGTGTGTTGATCTGCGTGTGGCAAGGGAATGTTCTGCCCTTGATAGTGGTTAATGTGTGTTCATTTTTTTTTTATTTATTGAGGATCAGGGACTATCTCATTGGCTTTGACTTATACATTGGATATGCGAACTGGGTGACGATTCTAAGGCTCCTAATCATCCTAGTTTCAGGGTTTTTATTAAATATATTACCTAATGAAGTCTTGTTTTTATTTTTTGCACTTGCCATAGCCATGGACGGGTTAGACGGTTACCTGGCCAGGGAGTTTAACCATATGTCTGACTTTGGCGCAAGAATAGATATGGAAACAGATGCTTTTCTTGTGTTAATGTTGTCACTTCATCACGCCAATAACAACGTGATTCCCCAGTGGATCATATTACCAGGTCTGATGCGATTTCTTTTTGGAATCATGACACATTTTATAGCGACAAGGGATGTTACTTCAAAAAAATTCCGGGCAACTATCGCTGTGATATTCTTTCTCAGCCTTTTATTGGCTTTTATCCTTCCGAAGGGATTGACAGCCTACCTAACCAACATTGCAGGGAGCTTGATACTATTGTCATTTGGGCTGTCCATTTACGGAATGATCAAAGGAATAATCAGTCGGGTACAGGAAAGAAAGGAGTTTTGATGAAAGTTTTTCTGTCAAAATATGTGCGGGCATCTTCGCTTTATGTGGTCATTGGCCTGCTTCCATTGACGATAAACATTCTTCTGTTACCACTCTACTTACGGTACGTTTCCCCGGAAGAATACGGTTACCTGGCCTTACTTAATATATATGCTGTACTATTTAATGCCTTTTCGTGCCTTCAACTCAATATTTCAGGTAGTACACAGTATTTCTCAAAAGGCATTGACCGCGAGACTTTCCGCTCGGCAATACTTTCCGGATCTGCTGTTCTGATTTTATTCTGGTTTGGCTTATTTACCTTAATGGGAGATATTTTCTTTTCCTTCTATAAAAGTAATGTCGTTTTTTTTCCACTCGGCATCAGCGTATTGCTTACGGCCGCTTTGGGACAACTTCACGCTTGTTTATTTGTATTTCTCAAAAATGAATACCGGCTCAAAGAACTCGCTGTTTATTCTATTGGTATATTAAGCATAAGTATTATTAGCCAGCTCTTCCTTATCTCCTATATAGACCTTAGCGTGGCTGGAATTGTATACGGCGGATTAGCTGCAAAGGCACTGGTTACTCCTCTGATTTTATTCAATTACAGAAAATGGTTTTTTGGACATGGGCGGGCCGGTTTTTTCAACAAGAAAGTGCGATCTTACCTGAGAAAAGGGCTGGGGTTCAGTTTACCATTTCTACCTACTGTGCTGCTGTTTCAGGCTCAGAAAGTAGGCGACCGGATGATCCTTGAAAGATTTTTACCCCTCGAGATCATAGGGCAATACACCGTATTGATCACACTACTTGGCCTGCCAAGTTTAATTATCAATGCCGTTTTTAATGCCATACGCCCCAGGATTCTGGAATTATTGGAGGATAAAAGGGATAACCTCATCAACCAGGTGGAGTTCTTCTACGTATTAGGTATCATTTTCATCTATTTATGTACCATTTTGGTGGGGAGCAACCTTCAATGGTTCACCGACAATCCAAAATACATTGAAATAAAGCAATACCTGAATTTAGGTGTGATCGTTTCGTTACCGGCATCACTGCTATATTTCAATCATTTGAGACTCATGCAAAGGGTGCAAAACAAACTGATTGCATTTTTCGCGCTGTACTCTTTTGTGCTACAGCTAGCCTTATTGTTATTTCTGGTTCCGCTCTTTGGAATAACAGCGGCCTTCTATGCAATGGGTGCTGCGGGGTCTCTGACCTATTTTCTGAATTTGTATGCTGCAAACCGCAATCGATCATGGGAGTATTTGGCCAGGCAAACACCCCTTCTGGTTTTTCTGATACTTGCCTTATTCGGAATGATGAGCACCAGTGTTGGCGTAACCCCTACTATGTCATCCATAAGTATCTGTTTGGCAGGCACCCTTTATATACTGCTGATTTTAAGGAAAAGGCGAATAACCCTAAAAGAATTATATCATTTGTTTTAAAGAAAAAATAGCATTAATTCTTCCCTATTACGGGAAGTTCCCCATTTGGATGGATGCGTTCCTTCGATCATGCGAGTGCAATCCGCATGTGACATGGCTCATCTTTTCGGATATAAAGACCTCTGACTACAGGCCGGGAAATGTACAATTCATAGACTTGAAAAAAGCAGATCTTTCCGCATTAATTTTTCATAAGACCAATATCAGACATACCTTGGAGGATCCACATAAGCTTTGCGATTTCAAACCACTGTATGGTCATATTTTCGAAGACTACCTTAGAGAATACGAATATTGGGGACATTGTGATATGGATGTGATATGGGGTGATCTGTTTTCATTTCTAAATGCTATTACTTTTCAACATTTCGATTTGGTTTCCACAAGACCCAATGCAATCAGCGGTCACTTTACCATATACAAGAATACTCAATCGTTAAATTTATTCTATCGGAAAGTTCCTAACTATTTAAAGGCCTTCAACAAACCTCATTACCAGGGTTTTGACGAAGGATACTTCTCCTATCACTTGTTCAACGAGGTGGCCAATGCCAATCTTAACATTAAACCATACTGGGAGGCGAGAAATTGTATTGACAGGGCCGAACTATTAAGAATGCCCAATGGGTGGTACTGGAAAAATGGGGTCATTAAAAATAATTGGGGTCAACAAGGAAATTATTTGCATCTCATCGACTGGAAAAAAACTCTTGAAGTCATAGAGCTTTCCAATGTTGAGGCTCTGCAATCATTTAAGATTACCCATTTAGGGATTTGGTCGAAAAAAATACCTTGGTACTATCAAAAAAGAATGTTATTGAGAACGGGAGCTTCTCATAAATGGAAGTTTTTCAAAGTTAGGATCAAAGAATTCATCAAATACAAGGTGATGAATATGAAAAGGAAACACCAGGCAAATGTACCCTTAGGATACAGGATAATGAAGTAGCAATAAATCATGAGAAAAATAAAAGCCTTATTGAAGAAATCACCATTTATTGCTAAAATAATAATGCCCGCCTGGAAGGTTATGAAAGGAGTTCACAAGACATCAGCAACCTATTGGATAGATCAATATCTTCCCCACCAGAAAATGATCCTTGTGCAAATCGGAGCCAACGACGGTAAAAGTGGAGACCCGTTGTACAATCTTATCCAAAAAAACACGAATTGGCATGTGCTTTTTGTTGAGCCAGTTACTTACCTGTTTCAACAACTCAAGTATAATTACGGCTCTGTAAGCAGATTAAAGTTTGAAAATAGCGGAATTAATGAAGATGGCAGATCGCAGACCTTTTACATGATAGGCAAGAAGGCTTTCGATGAAATTCCTGACCTGTCATCCGATTATAAACAAATAGGATCTTTTAACAAAGAACACGTCATTTCCCTCGGGGGAAAGCGTACAGAAAAATTTATTGAAGAGATAGAGGTGAATTGTTTAACGTTACAAAAGGTGTTTGACAAAAACCAAGTAGAGATACTGGATGCATTGCTGATTGATGCCGAGGGATACGACTGGAAAATTTTAAGGCAATTAAACCTCCATCGGTACAGTCCCAGAATTATCTATTTTGAACACACCCACCTGGAAAGCTCAGAAAAAACAGAGGCATTAAATCAACTTGGGGATTTATATTACCTCTTCGAATTTGGCATCAACTTCCTTTGCATAAAAAAAGATTTAATGAAACCCGGAGACTTGAGGTATTTGAAGAAAAGACTATCAAGCAAACATATAGATGGGACAGGTTAACCCCTGCATACTACCATATAATATCCGGTTTCTCCTTTTCGGTAGAGCTTTTCCAAAAGAATAGCACCCTCGTACGTCTCCAGGTTCCTAAATCTGCTTGCCGATGAATTAAGGAACACCTTCATTGCTTTCAACACTCCCAGAATCATAGTTTGCAGCCATTTCTTTTTAGTTGGGACAAATTTACTAAGGTCGGTGAGTTGATAGTTGATCCCAAAGGCCTCCAATTTCTCTTTCAGTCTTCTAATGGAAATAAATCCCGGTGCAGACCAATGTGACTTATGTTTTTCAATATGTTGGCTTGATGTATCGCCAATGATAAAATCGTCAACAATAATCAGTGTTCCACCTGGATTAAGCTGCCCTACAAAACGTTGAATAACAGAAAATGGATCTTCATTGTGCTTCAAGGATTCTATGGCAATTATCACATCAAAGAACCCCAGATCTTTAATAGATTTGGAAAAATCTCTACAGTAGAAAAACAGTGAGTCTTGAACTGAAGTTATTTCAGCATGCTGCTTTGCAAACTCAATTTCTTTTGGGCTTACTGACAAGCCGACCCCTGTAATTCCAAATTGTTCATTGAGTTGGAAAAGTGTATTACCTGTACCACATCCTGCATCCAAAACTCTTAATGAATTCGAAAAATCCAGTTTGGCGGTAACCCATTCCAACAGGCTTTGACCTTCAATGCTGACCTTCTTGTGAATTGGGTATGAACCACTTTTATTTTTCGATTCAAAGTCAAACAGTGAATCATAAATGTCAGTCAGCTCACCTCGTCCAAATAAAGCCGGCTCTTTTTGTGAAGCCATTTTAAGGTTTTTCCAAAATGAAAATGAATTCATAAGCCCAGGTCAGCGGAAAGAAAAACCTTCTCCTACGGCTGGTGTCAACGCCAAATGGCCAAACTATTGAAAGGAATTTGTAAAATGGCCAGTGGTCAGGATCTACACTTTTGACCTTGAAACCACAGGAAAGAAACAAGTCGGTCCATTCTTGTAGATTCAAGGCATCCTGATGGCCCTTTTTATTGTCCAATCTGAAGGGTTTCAAAATAAACCTCCAGGTAAAATGTTCTGAGTTTCTGACCATAAGGCAAATCTTAGCATCTTTTTTTGCGACCCGGTATTGTTCACAAAGCACACCTTTTCTATCCATCATTCTTTCTAATGAACCCAGACAAGTGATGTAATCAAACTGTTCGCTTTCAAAGGGTAGGGATTCCGCGTTACCTACTTGCATTTTACCTTCCGGACAATATTCTTTTGCCTGTTTGATTGCTTCTGTAGAAATATCAATACCAAAACTCTGTACCTGCTTGCTAACCATCGTTTTTACCATAAGCCCTAGTCCGCAAGCCACATCCAGATGCTTCTTCTTTGGCTTTACATCCAGAAGCGTGGCAAAAATTTCATATGCTTTCCGGGGCCTGAGATAGGAAAATTTCCTTCTTCTATATGTTTCATCAAACCATGTTTTGATCTGATCTTGTGTTATTGTCATATTCATAGGTACCTAGGAGTTTTGTGCATGTAATCGATATACTGAATACCAAACTTGCTTATCAAATGTTGTTCTTCGATTTTTATTTTTGAATGAATGTTCCAAATGCAGAAGGCAAGGCCAACAAGAAGAAACCAATGACCGGTAAATACAATCAACCCTAAAAGAGTCATATGCATTCCCAGGGCAATTGGATTTCGACTCCATTTGAAAATAGAATTTGATACAACGTTTCCTGTTTTTTTTCTCAGAACGACGCTTCCAACAATTGAGAAGACCCTGCCTAAAAAAATAATGATAGCACCTAAGTAAATCCATCGACTGGTGACTATGGGAGCCACCTGGCTGATCAGCTGAAAGACTGATGAAAGCAAAGGGAAGAGATAAAACAGGAGATTTAATAGGAAAATGGCCATCAAAGAAACCCGGCTCAACCCTTTAGGTTGATTTGATTCGATCAACGATTTTGTAGACGCCTCACTTGGTATAGGGATGATCAAAAAGTCGATCACAAAGGATAAATAAATGAGTATGACAAATAGGTTATTATACATCCTGGAACAGTCTTCTATATCCGTCACTACTGACAGCCCATGAGTAGTTTTTAACACTCACAGGGTTTGTCAAAAATGGTTTATTGACCATTTGCTTTAACCTTTCCTGAAGCACATGAGGCTCATTTTTAGGAACTAAGGTTCCATTTTGCTCAACGACTAACTCTGAGGCTCCGCTTCCTTCAAAAGCCAAAACCGGCACCCCATTGAAAATGGCTTCACAAAAAACCATACCGAAACTTTCTGTAAATGAAGTATGCAGCAGGACTCGATAGGAGTTAAATGGAATATTACGGATAAAACCTTTGAAGTTTACAAAAGGGAAACGGGTCAATTTATTGGCCAGTTGCCTATCTATAATGTGTCCATAAATATCTACCTCAAAGTCTACCGCTTGGGCCAGTTTCTCAAACAGTGGCAGCGCTTTTGCATATTTTCGCTGGTCTATATTTCCAACCATTAACACTTTTCTAGGCTTCTCCATAGGTTTTTTCCATTGTAAATTTTCTGCATTGTGGGCAGTAAAACCATTGGGAATGAGCTCAACTTTTTTATGATACCTCTTCAGTTGCTTTTGCTTGAATTGAGATACGGTTATTAGCTTTCTTGCATGTTTGAATATTTGCTTGTAAAGAGGGAAGTAAAACAAATTTTGCAAAAAGTGTTTTGTATTCAGACCAGACAATTCAGGCCAATTATCGTGATACGTAAAAGCATACTTTACCTTTGCTACGGCAAGTATGAAAGCGTTGTAAAAGTCTCCATAATAGATGGATATTTCTGAGTCGAGTTGCTTTACTTGCCGATAGGCATGGAACCAATTTTTTACCTTAATGAATTGAAGTGAGTTAATTTCATGATTTCCGAGTTGGGTTCCCAAAACGATTATTTGGGAGAACTCATTTTGTATTCTGTTTATTACTTCACAAGTAGCCCTACTACCTCCTGAAAAGTTACTGCCAAATGCGGTGGTCAATATGATCAGCTTTTTTTGCATATTAGTCCTCATAGCTGGCTGAGGCCACATGTGACTCTAGCAGTTCTACTTTTAGTCTTATGTCTTCTTTTAGTTGATTTTTGATTTCTGAATGTATGTGGTGAGCCAAAAACTCCGTAGTCGTTAAAATGTCTTTGAACTGGGGCAGCTCATCCAGGTTTTGATAGTTCAGTTCGCCCAGGACTCTTCGTGAAATGGCTGTCGCTTCTCCGATGTCGATCACGACATTTTGGGCATTGAGTTCTTTACGCATGAAAGTTACTTCCGCCACATACGTTGCACCATGCATATTTTGAGCTGGCCCAAAAAATGGGTCAGGTAGTGAGTGGGCAATCATAATGTGTTCTTTGACTTTTACTGTATACATATTGGTTATTATTTAATAGATTATAACGGTACTTAAGCTGTTTTCTTTCCCCTTTCTTAGTTGGTCATAAAAAACGGCTGAGTCCTGGAAAAGAATTTTGTTCTGGGTAAGATGGTCGAAATTAAGCCGTGATAAGAGCTTAAAAACCAATTGCTTTCTCTTAGTATAACTCCAGCGAGGTTGTTTTCTCCCGGGAATATGGCTCACTTGCGAGCTGATAATTTTTTTTCTGCCATAATGAAAATCGGCACCCAAATGAAGCTGTATTGTTTTCGATCCATACCAGCTTAGTTCTAATACCTTCCCTTCTGATGATGTCCATTCCAGCGCTTGCTGAAGCATAGTTTCACTTGAGGTGGTATTAAAGATAGCATCAAAGTCATGCCGGATCTCCCCCAACACTTCCAGGCCCCTATCCTTGGCTATTTTAGCTCTGTTTTCATTTTTCTCGATGACCCTTACTTCTACTCCAACAGAGCTTTGAAGAATTTCCGCTATTAATGCGCCAATCACTCCATACCCCATAATCAATACCCTATCTCCTAATTCAATTTCGGCATCCCATATAGCATTTATTGCCGTCTCCATGTTACTGGCCAAGGAAGCGATCTCCGGGCTCATATCGCCAGGGATTTCAGATAAATCTTCAATTTTAGCATTGAAAATATCCTGGTGAGGATGCATGATATGCACTTTTTTGCCTAACAGGTGATTTTCTCCTTCAACGATCTCGCCTATCAATGAATAGCCATAAGTAAACTCCTTACCCAAACTCCCTTTGAGGTAAGGTACAGCCATTGCTTTTGCTATTTCCGAAGTCAGGTCTTCTGCAATAACCAACCGTTCAGTTCCTTGGCTAATAAAAGAACAAAGGGATTTGACTTTTACCCATCCTACCTTAGGTGTTTCTAAAGTTACTTTTTCAAACCAACTCTTTGATTTGCTATGCCATAGAAGTTTTGTTTCGGTATTCATGGATTGGGCTTTCCAATAAACATAACTTCATCTCCTACAGGTATAAATTTTCCATGGGAGAAAGTAATGGCATCATTTATCTTTTTTATGCCTTCAAAACTGAAAGAAGTATGACCCGAGCCAATTATTCTTGGTGAAAAATGTAGTTGTACCTGGTCAAGAGCCTTCGCCTTGAGAAAACTGGACGTAGTAAAAGAGCCCCCTTCTATATAAACCGAATATATTTTCCTTTTTGCCAGCTCGCCTAACACCTGGTGTGGATCATAATTGGGGCTTTTAGGTATCATCACTCTTTCAAAGGGCGGGGAGTTATCATTGGAATCCTGAAAAACGAGTGTAGACTGATTAATTGCCTTGTACTGATTTTTATAGAATTGACCATTACCCCCAATAATTACTTTTACCGGATCAGCCCCCAGAACCATCCGTACGTTTAGCCGTGGGTCATCGCACTCAATAGTTTTAGAGCCCACCAAAATTGCTTTGCAAAGTGCTCGCATACGATGCGCATGAATCAAGTTTTCTTCATTTCCTATCCATTTACTATCTCCGGAACAGGAAGCAATTCTACCGTCTAATGTTTGCGCAAAGTGAGAGATTGCAAAACACTTACCGAGCTTGCTACCACACCAATCAAGAAATGCGTAAGGCAAATACGTTTCCAAAATATTCAATTCTTGCTGTGGGAATACGTCTTCATGTATTTCAAATGAAAAGGGTCCCGTTATGAACGGATCATAGCTTTCGAGCAACATCTGATTTACCCTAATCGTCAACGAAGCACCGACAGTATTGTCATCAAGTAGTGTAACAATGTCCTTACCATTTTTTGAAAGGTTAATGACTCTAGGAAGTTCGTTTTTATCCTTTAATGCGTCACGTATACTTAAAACAACATTCCACATAACCACTAGATCTTATTAGTTGAAAAAAGATGTCCCATACTGTACTTTTTGGTTTTTAAATACCCCAGGTTATGCGATTTTGGTGTCATTTCAATCGGTATTCGCTCTACAACCTCAATGCCTGTTTCATCAAAAGCATTTAGCTTTTCAGGGTTATTAGTCAATAATTTAATACGGGCAACTTTCATGTCTTTGAGTATCTCAATAGCAGAGGTATAATCTCTCGCATCTGCATGAAATCCCAGCTCAAGGTTGGCTTCTTTCGTATCAAGCCCCTGCTCCTGGAGGTTATAAGCATGCAACTTATTGATCAAGCCTATTCCTCGACCTTCTTGCCTTAAATAGATGATCATACCACCATACTTTTGAATCCACTTCATCGAATAGTCCAGCTGTTCTCCACAATCGCATTTGGAAGATCCAAATACATCACCAGTCATGCACTCAGAGTGGATTCTAGTATAAATAGGAAGATCTGTATTAAGATCTTTTGTATACAGGACCAAGTTTGGCAGGTCATCCACCCTATATTTATAAGCTCTTAATAAAAACGTGCCATATTTTGTCGGAAGTTGGGATTTTACTAAGTAATTCATTTCGATTGACTGATATTTTATGTTTTTGTCTATTGCCACTCTTTAGCGAAATCAGGGGGTTTAATTCTTCAATATACTTATTTATACAAGTTAAGTCGGTAAGATGGTTGCTTACCAAGACATTTTTTTTACTACGGTTGACTATAAGAACGCGTTAGGAAATTTGACATAGCTTTAATTTTTCTGACCACTAGATTTAATTAGGGTTCACCTTTTGAAAGTATTGGGTCATCTACGATTGTAAAATCAACTAGGTCAAAGTATTGTTTTCCTGCACTCTACCAAGCAAAAAAATGAACGAAAAAGACCTCTTCACATTCACTCTTTTAACTGTCCAATTAAAGGTATTAAGTCCAAAAAGCGACGTTAGGTTTTGTTTCTCTTGTTAGACTAGTTCCTGAAGGGCTAATTCACAGCCTTGATCGTACAAGTCTTTGTAACTATAGAAGCTATCCCTGCTGTATCCAAAGATTTTACAGGCTTGGGATACATTACCTAGCTGCTCTGCCAAATGGAGCATCATTCTGACATGTTTAGGGGTTAATGATTAAATTCAATATTTTAATTTAATCCCTAACTGTCAGATTAAGTCGTGACTAGTTCACCTAAGCACTTTTTTGCTTCTTAAGTATTGATTCATCCTCGAAAATTTAGCTTAGTTCGCCGAAAGCAGGTATTTAAAACCACACTCCTCATAGTGTTAGAGTTCGTAATGGAAATAGACCCTATCTTTTATAATCAGTATTCTACTCAGCTTTACCATTTAGCTATTATTTTCTACTCTTTTTTTCTAAAGCTATCTTAAATCGTAAAATTGGATCGAACTAATACCTCCGAGTATTAATGGTAAAAAGTGTTGAGCACATAGAGTTTAAAAAAATTTTTGAAAAATACTACAACCCATTGTGCAATTATGCAGCTTCGATAATCAAGGATAGTAATGCAGCAGAAGATCTGGTACAACGCTTATTTGTACAGCTTTGGGAAAAGCAAATGTTACACAAAGTTGAAAATAAACCGAAGTACCTGATCCGAAGTACAAAGTTTAAATGTATCGATTATCTGAGGTCACGAAAGATACACTCATTACCCCTTGAAAGCATTCCTGAACCAGTTGCCGAAGAAATACATTTGGAAGAAGATGATATCATACCGCTACTTCATTTTTTTGCCTCTAGCCTGCCTCCAAAAACAAAACAGGTATTTCTACTAAGCCGGGTCAACGGCTATTCCAATCAAGAAATAGCAGAAGAATTAAACATATCTGTAAAGACAGTGGAAAATCAAATGACACGTGCACTCAAGCACCTGCGTAAAATATTAAAGGAACATCACTACCTGAGCCTTGTACTATGGACAATCTCCTCAGGTATCTGGAAACCTTAATTTTAAAAATCAGATTTTTAAAATTTTAATTTTTTGGTTAGCGGTAGGGGTTGCCATCTCTAATCGCGACAGTTGCTTGAATACTTAGGTGAAATTTCAATTTAATGGAAGAACTGCTGGTAAAATATTTTCAAGGAAAATGCACACCGAAGGAAGCCGTCGAAGTAGAGGGTTTTAAACGGTCATTTCCCAATGAGTATGATGTATTGGAAAAGATTTGGAAAAATAAGGAGCGTATTGAAATTAAAGAATATGATACTGATAGCGCCTGGACTTCAGTTTGGAATCAGATTAACCGGGCTCCTAAAAAGAGAGGTGATTCTCGATATTTCTACGCCACGCGATGGGCAGCAGTTATTGCACTTTTTCTAATTGCCACTATCCTGGTGCTTAAAAAGGGAACTACAACGGTTACTATTACGGGAACAGACGTTGATACACTTGTAGAACTATCGGATGGAACCAAGGTTTGGCTAAATCAAAATGCTATCCTAACCTATCCACAAGAATTTCTTTCTGACCTCAGGAAAGTAGATCTTAAGGGTGAAGCCTATTTTGAAGTTTTTCAAGATACGAATAGGACGTTTATCGTTCAGTCTACGCACGCAGATATCAAGGTACTTGGCACCAGTTTTAATGTTAAGTCTTCCGATTCTGTGTCCTTAATCAGCGTCACCTCTGGATTGGTAAAAGTAACAACAAAAGGTACCAATAATACCGAAACCTTCTCCAAAGGGGAAGAAGCTCTGATTATCAACTCAAAAATCAGAAAACAGCTTCTGTCTTCGAACTTTCAATCTTGGAGAACTGGGGAGTTCACCTTTAACGATATCCCTATTAAGAAGGTGCTTGAAGATTTAAAGCAGTATTACAAAGAGGGGCTAGACTACCAAACTAAGGAATCTGATTGTAGACTTACTGCCTCTATTAAAAGTATGGATATAGCTGAGGTGAGAGAGTTGCTCGAATCTGTTTGCACCTTAGAAACCAAGTAGCGTCAGGCTACCAATCTTTTAAATTAAACTCCTGATCCACAATATTTTAACCAAATTTCAATGAAAAAATATCTTTTTTTTCTCTTAATGCAATTGGCTACAGTACTTTCCTTCGCACAGCAAGTCGACTTAACTGAAGTGATCACTTTTGAAGCATCAAATGTAAGCCTGTCAGAGACTTTTGCGGCACTAAAGACCCAAACGGGTATTGCATTTGCTTTCAATAATTCAAGTTTCACAGATCAACAATACTCATGGAATTTTAAAAACAAGTCTTTGTCCGAGATATTACAAGAGATCACGGACCAAGTAGGATTAGTTTTTGATATGAAAAACTCCTACATCTTAGTAACAAGGAACAGTAAAGCTGAATCCAATACTCCCATAACAAAAGCCATTCGAGGGAAAGTCGTTGATCAAAAAAATAGATATCCCTTACCCTTTGCCGCTATTCGTATTAAAGGCAGTGGCAGCGGTGTGGTAAGTAATGAGGTAGGTGAGTTCAGGCTGAGCTTGAAGGATATCCATACTACGGATACTTTGCAAATTTCATTTATCGGTTTTTATAATCAAGAGGTACCTATTTCAGCATTTGGAGTCAAACCCTTGGAAATAGTCATGATTGAAAATATTGTAACACTGGCTGAGGTAGAAATAAAGCCTATTGACCCACTAGATGTAATGCGTGAGGCGTTAAGTAAAATTAAGCTCAATTATAATACTGAACCTTTTGGTTACGATGCGTACTATCGCGAAATAGTGAAAGTGGACTCGTCATTTGTAAAATATGCCGATGCAGCTACATATATCTATAATTATGGCTATACGCAAAGAGATTCTAATCAAGTATTACATCCATTAACCAATACCTACGGAATACTCCCATTTCCTGAAGCTTCCGCTCATCTGTTTGGGCAGGTCGCTAATAAACAAGTTAGAATCGTAGAGGCCAGGGCAAGCGATAATTTACAAACAATAAGAGGTGGAATGGGGATCTATGATTTTGAGCAGTTTAATATTTCAAATGGTATTCAAAAGGCATTAGGCTGTGATTATGTAAAAACGCCAATACAATTTCTGGATCAGAATAAATGGCGCTTTTATGAATTCGAGTTGGAAGATTATGTGAATTACAATGATGAAAGGGTATACGTCATCAGTTTTAAGCCAAAACGGAAAAATATTAAAAAGGCATTAGTTAGCGGTAAGGTGTACATCGATATTGAAAGTAGTGCTATTGTAAGCTATGAAATTGAAATACCTGAAACACTTCAGCCAAAGTTTAAGAAGGTATCATGGATAAAATTTGTAGGGACCATTCCAAAGAAATTCAGAGCCGACCACGGTGGAAAAGCGACAATAAGGCGAACCATGAGTGATTATAACCATAGAATAAAAGTAGAATTCCAGAAGTATAATGGGAAGTGGTATTTATTCGCTGTTAGGAACTCGGCCCAATACCAGAATTACGGATCTATTTTAGAAGACATTTGGTTCGAAACAACCAGGGAACTAATTGTAAACCGTATCCTCACGAACGATGTAAATACGATCGCTAAAAGAAATCGATTCAGTGGACATCTGTTCAACTATCCTACATCCTATGCACCTGAATTTTGGAATACCTATAACAGTGTTTTACCCTCTGGAATCTTTAAGAAAGCTCTAAAAGACTTAGAAAGAGATAAATCACTTGAAGAGCAGTTTAAAGGAAGGGTGACTAAAGATACGACTCTCTTACCTCCGGTACCTCGGAAAATAAGCACAGAAAAAACTATCCATAGTGTAACACTCACAGATAATTATCAATGGCTGCAAGATCCTTATGATGATGAGGTACAGGAACACATCAGACTGGAAAATGCATATACCCATAATTACATGATTCCTCTAGAAAAGCTCAGAAGAGACCTTTTTTATGAAATGGTAGAAAGAGTAAAAAAGAATGATGCGAGTGTTCCTGTTAAAATAGATGATTATTACTATTATGGTCGTTTTGTAGATACTCTCAGCTATCCAATTTATTGCAGAAAGCATAGGTCATTAAACGCTAAGGAAGAAATTGTTCACGACGTCAATAAACTAGCGAAGGGATACGATTATTATTCATTCACACCGAGTAATCCAAATCCAGATCACACCATATATCCTTATTATGAAAATCTTGATGGAGGCTTTGAAAGCAAACTAAAGTTAAAAAACCTAAAAGAAGGCACTTTATTACCAGACAGTCTATTACATGTTAATGACTTGGTTTGGTTTGAGCACGGAGGTGCTTTCCTGTATACGAAACAGGACGCTGAGAGCAAAAGAAGTTATCAGGTCTATCTACATCATTTGGGTACTTCACAACTCAGTGACGAACTAGTATATGAAGAAAAAGATCCCACCTTTTCTGTTAACCTCGGAAAATCAAAATCAGATAAATACCTTTTTATATATGCCAGTAGCAAAGATGAGAACGAGGTTTACCTAATTGACGCTAGTACAAGTAACATAAGAAAGACACTTTTCTATGAGCGACAGAAGGGTCATATGTACCACATGACGCATGTAGGTAAGTCTTTCTACATTGCCTCTAACCTTGACGCCCCTAACTATCAGTTATTCAAGACACCAGATGATAAACTGGACAGAGAAAATTGGGACTTAATTATACCCTATCAACAGGACGCTCTTCTAACCAACTTCCAGGTTTTCGACCAATATTTGGTGATCGCTAATAAAAGAAATGCCCAAGACTACTTGAAAATTTTAGACTTAAAAACAGGTAAAATCAGGAATTTGAGTTTTAAGAAGCACCCACACGTTGTTAGCCTAATGTCCAATCCTAACGCTAAATCAAGGTCATTTAAATTTGAATATGAAGACCCGCTAACACCGCCCATTACATATGAATATAATTTTGAGAGCGGATTAAAAACTATCATCAAAGAACCCAAGATTCAGGGGGCTTATGACAAAAAGGAGTATAAAATTGACAGAATATTTGTTACAGCACATGACGGAGCAGAAATACCGGTTACACTCATTTATAAAAAAGGAGCCTTAAGACCTACAGTAAGAAAGGTAAATGGTAATAAAACATTGGGTAAAAGAAAACTGTATTTGACCAGTTATGGCGCCTATGGTATATCTTCTGATCCTTACTTTTCCTACGCTCGTCTTTCTCTTCTAGACAGACGCGTAATATACGCAATTGCACATGTTAGGGGCGGAACTGATAAAGGTGAAACATGGTATCAGGACGGTAAGCTGCTCAACAAAAAGAACACATTTAAAGATTTTATCAGCGTAGCTGAACATCTTATAGAAAAAGATTATGTTGAAAAAGGCAGAATTGTGGCCAGCGGTGGTAGTGCAGGTGGTCTTCTCGTGGGAACTGTTGTAAACGAGAGACCTGAATTATTCCAAGCTGCTATATTAAACATGCCATTTTTGGATGTGGTGAATACAATGTTGGACGAAAGCCTGCCGCTGACCACCGGAGAATACAAGGAATGGGGTGATCCTAGCAAGAAGGAATATTTTGATTATATGCTTTCTTATGCTCCTTACGAAAATGTGAAAAGGCAAGACTATCCAAACATATTCTTAACCTGCGCCATTAATGATGACAATGTACCCTACTGGGAGACGGTGAAGATGGCAGCAAAGCTGAGAGAATTCAAGACGAACCATAATGAAATTCTACTAAGGGTAAATACAACCGGAGGTCACACCGGTGGTTCCAAGCGGTTCGACGGTTTTCAGGAACTCTCAGTAGAGTACGCCTATATTCTAGACTTATGGAATAATCTTTAGAAAATGACCTGAAAAGCGCTAATCCTGTTCTCGTACTGGTCAAAATTCTATCTGTTCGAGACATGTCAATAAAATAATATCAATACTTATTTGTAAATTTTCTTACCTTGACCGTAACTATGAAAGTTTGGAGCAAAAAAGCTGGTTGATCAATACCCTGATAATAAAAAAACCTCTAGAAACAGTCTGACGGACGAAACAATATTGAGAAAATCATTTTACTTGGACAAGACAATAAGCCTCCGCTCTGTCAATACTCTTTTTTTCAAAAAAAAATCAGTGTCAAAAATCAAAATTTAAGAAAATCTTACCTCAAAATACAAAGCAAATAAAACCTCACTTTGCTTCTACCTGTTACTTCTGGTGTACTGAAAGTATCATTAAAAAACAGCTCTAGGCATTAACACTTACCAGAAAATAGGTAATGGAGCCGATAGTACCGTAAGGTAGTATAAAATAATTTTGACAATGTAGTTTAATTAAAATCCAGCTCTTATGAAGTCTACATCTTTGCTTTTCATTTTCGGCTTAAGTCTTAATTTTTCTTCGAGCGAATTCAATAAATTCCAATTTGGAGAAGTGGACTATACCACAAGTCATGGATACTACGAAAGTTACGGTAGCGATGACAGCGGTGCCTCTGTTAATTATGATATCCATTTAATGTCGGTGGCAAAAGAAAGCATGCATGAGCGGTTTGATTACGTCTTATTAGATCTCAACAGTGACGACTCCGGTGAAGTGGCAATCGGAAACTATTCGTATTCAGACACAGAGAATAAAAACATTGAAAGCTTTACGTTCAATTCTGCGTCCGTGTTGATCAATTATGACGCAAATTCCTATTCCGGTGATGTCTATTTTGCCATTGATGGAAAGTTAGAAATAGCGAAAAATGGAGAAAAATATACTTTAGAGTATGAGTTACTTCTAGAAAACGGCAAAGTAGTTACAGGGTTTTATGAAGGTAACTTAATGCCCTGGGATCAGGGAATATAAGAAAGGGTTACTCTGAATTTAGGATCGATAGCGCCTAACCGATTGTAAGCTGCCTGGGACACTTTAATTAAAACATTCTTATTGGATAAGTTATCCGGTAACTTTCCAAGAACGCGGACAAATACTTCTTGATCATTCATATCATTTCTAACTTTTAAAATAGTACCTGCTTTTGCTGCTCGATGAAGTGCCAGGTATTTTCTGGTGTTATCTGTACCTTGAATAACTTCGGCTACCCCTGATTCTACAACCTCCTCAAAATTCATAGACTCAGAAGTCTCTTCGTACTTTCTGGCAACTTCTATAGCCCTATCAATGGAACGTTGGTCCTCTTCTGATACCTTTTGGTTCAAAGCAACCCTTGTCGTATCCACAAGAACCACCTCTTTGTTCGTATTTTTTGATTTTATAATTAGCTCTTGACCAATACTCAACTCATTTGATACCAGTCCGTTCAGCTCTTTAAGTTCTTCAACACTTATGTCAAAGCGTTTGGAAAGTGAATAAAAGGTATCTCCCGGTTCTACGATATGAACGTCCGACTGCTTTTTCTTTGGTATTTCAATTTCGGGTAAGTCGGAGGCTTTAGGCAACTTCTTGATTACTAACACCTGACCAATATCCAAAGAATTTGAAGTAAGGCCATTCCACTCTCGAATTTCATCAACCTCGACGTCATAGAGCTTAGAAATACTGAAAAGGGTCTGTTTGGTTTCTACAGTATGCATAACCCGATCAGCTTCTTGCTTATGTTCATGGTCTGAGTTTTTAGGTTCTTCTATGGGGGTGGCTGCCATAGTTTTAGAAACTTCTTCAATTGGCTCTTTTTGATACTTTGGAACATAAATGACCGTGCCTATTTCAAGACCGAATTCCGTGGGTGGGTTATGTTCAATAATCCTGTAAATGGGCACATCATATATTCTGGAAAGGGAGTAAAGCGTTTCCTTCTCCCGAACTCTGTGCTCATAAAATTCTTTACCATCAATAATCTTTACATTCAAGGTATCTTGTGCGTGTAGCCGTGTAAACCACATACCGAATAAAACTAAGCCAATAGTAAAAATGGATCTCATGGTTGAGAAAGTTGATAGCTAAAAAAATCAGAATGCTCCTGTACAAAGATAAGACTGTCCCGATAAATGAAGAAAGACCGGTCTGCAATTCCCTTTAAGTTCGTTCCTAAAATTTCATCCAACATTATTTGTCTTGCCTGGTTTAATACAATAAGTCTGTTCTCAAGTCCTTTCCCTTTATAATAGAATGAGATAATGACCAGATCTTTCATTTCAAAATAATCAATGCCATAACTATTATCAGAATTCATGCCAATGGAACTCAAAAACGAATGGACTGTATGGTGATGACCACTTTTAGGTGTATAGTGAAACGGATAGTATAAATAATTATTTTTCGCGGTATCGGTTAATATTTTTTTATTAGCCTCATTACCGTTTTGGATATTAATAGTAATGGAACGATTATCCTTGATCCCCTTAACGAAGTTTAGGCCGTATTCCGTGAAAGAAATATCTGATATCTCCCAGACTACCTCACTGGATCTAATATTTACTGCTTGATACTTCTTGTCCTCCGGATTTTCAGTATCCTTAAAAATGTGAAACAAGATGGTTTGTCCCGCTACATGTGTAATGCCTGTCCACCAACTTTCTTCCAAAAGTATAGGATCGCTTAATTCCTCGGTACTCCCTGGATGGTAAACAAAAAAAGAAGTTTCGAAACTATCCTCATCCCTCACTTCTATGATCAAATAATCTCCATTTACTTCAGATTCAATATTCCAGATCTTACCGTTAAAGACATGCGAAAAGTTTTTTTGAAGGTTTTTCACCAAATGGAATTAGAGTTAACTTAGATGAAAATTATTTAAAGCTTAAAAGTAAGTGTAAAGTCGACATAATGCTGAAAAGACTGCTACTAATACTGTTAATGATCCCCATTGCCTTTCATAGTTTTTCACAAACTAAAAAAGTCATGGTCATGGAAATTCGATCAGACATTGACCCTAGGATGTCAAGATATGTAGATCTGGCGCTTGAAAACGCCAGAGAGATTGAAGCAGATCTGGTCATTGTGGATATGGATACCTATGGGGGCATAGTCACAGATGCCAAGGATATCGTTGAGAATATTATGACCTTCGATAAACCTGTATGGGTGTTTATTAACAATGACGCGGCCTCGGCCGGAGCGCTTATATCCATTGCTTGCGACAGCATTTATATGGCACCAGCGGCTAATATTGGTGCGGCCACCGTGGTAACTGCTGATGGTGCAGCTGCCCCAGACAAGTATCAGTCTTATATGCGGAGCACAATGCGCTCCATAGCCGAAGAAAAAGGTCGCGATCCGAAGATTGCGGAGGCTATGGTCGATCAAACCATCGAGATTGACAGCGTAACCAAAGAAGGCCAGGTTATTACTTTCTCTACTACAGAAGCCATAAAATTTGGTTTCTGTGAGGCTAAGGTAAATTCAATAGAAGAAGTGCTGGAACGTAATAATATTGAGGACTATGAAATTACTACATACCAACTATCATCAACAGAAAATATCATAGCCATATTTCTCAACCCTTTCGTTAGTGGCATTCTCATCTTGGTTATTGTGGGTGGGATCTGGTTTGAGCTTCAGACTCCCGGTGTAGGCTTTCCTATCGCCGCGGCAATCTTAGCGGCCATCTTGTATTTTGTACCCTACTACATGAACGGGCTAGCCGAAAACTGGGAAATCATAGCGTTCTTTTTAGGTGTTATCCTTATTGCAGTTGAAGTCTTTGTTATTCCTGGATTTGGTGTAGCTGGTATCCTGGGTATTACACTAACTATTGGTTCGCTAATATTGGTAATGGTGAATAACGATAATTTCGATTTTTCGTTTGTACCCTTCTCTGCGATTCTCACCGCCGTTATCGTAGTGGTCACAGCAATGGCGGGCAGCGTGGTTTTATTCATAGTAGCGGGGGCGAGTTTCGCCACAACCAAAGCATTCTCCAGGCTCACGCTTACCGATACTATGCCCAAAGACGATGGATATACGTCTACCTATTATTCTGATGAGTTAATAGGTAAAGAAGGAATTGCGCAAACTATTTTACGGCCAAGTGGTAAAATAATGATCGAAGATGAGCTCTATGATGCTTACACTCGGGGTGACTATCTGAATAAAGGAGACAAAGTAATCGTTACCAGTGCCGAAGGTACTTCGTTGAAAGTCAAGCGCGTCTGATGACTAAGATTTTAGGTATTATACCCGCGAGATATGACTCAAGCCGCTTCCCTGGTAAACCATTGGTTGATATTGATGGCAAGAGCATGATTCAACGGGTTTACGAGCAATGTCGAAAAGCTCAAACTCTAAATGCAATTCTTGTCGCTACCGATGATAAACGAATTTATGACGTTGTCAATCAATTTGGCGGCGAAGTTGTAATGACGGCTTCGGATCATCAATCAGGTACTGATCGTTGCTTCGAGGCTCTTGCTAAACAAGACGATAAATATGATTATGTAATCAATGTTCAAGGTGATGAGCCCTTCATTAATCCTGAACAGATTAATTCGCTAGCACAACGGCTTGACGGAAAAGTGGAACTGGCGACCTTAGGAAAAAGTATTGGCAGCTCTGATGAGCTATTTAATCCAAATGTGGTAAAGGTAGTATTCGACAAAAATGGAAAGGCACTTCTTTTTAGCAGATCTACAGTTCCCCATATCCGTAATTTAGACCGTAACCAATGGCTAAATAAAGGACGGTTCTTCAAACATATTGGAATTTATGCCTATCGCACAGACATATTAGCTTCAATAACCAAGCTAGAACCTTCATCTTTAGAAATTGCCGAATCACTTGAACAGCTTAGGTGGCTTGAAAATGGATATTCCATTCATG
This sequence comes from Bacteroidota bacterium, assembly GCA_039026865.1. Taxonomy (GTDB): domain Bacteria; phylum Bacteroidota; class Bacteroidia; order Cytophagales; family Cyclobacteriaceae; genus Ekhidna. The sequence goes on from JBCCLN010000030.1 coordinate 23,837, forward strand.
TGGAACAAACAGAATATGAATCCACAGGAATAGATACCCCTGAAGATTTAATTAAACTTAAAGGTAAGGGGTAGGCGATCACAAGTCCAATTATCCTAAATTCGCAGATTTAAATCTGACAATGTGAAGGGTCTGATTACTATTGTTTTCTTGCTAGTTTCCACTTTGCTGCATAGTCAATTCCGCTCTGGGGGTCGACAGGTATTCAGCATTGACTACATGCGAGGCTCAATCTTTGAGCATAAGGAACAGATTTCCCACCTGATCACTGAGCACCCCTGGGGATTAAGGCTTAGCCTAAATCAGAAGACCGATGGTACCGAAACCTGG
>JBCCLN010000031.1:0-24073 GCA_039026865.1 Bacteroidota bacterium
AAGAGTCAGTTAGCTCAACTGAAGCCAGGTAAAATTCTTCTTGGAGCAGAGGGAGAAGGACGAAATGCCGTATATGCTGCAAAAATGGGATGGGAAGTTTTTGCGTTTGACATAAGTGAAGAAGGTAGAAATAAAGCCTTAAAACTAGCCAGTGTAAACGAAGTTGAAATTGATTATAGAGTAGGCTCATTTCCTGAATTGGGATTTGAACATGCTTATTTTGATGCTATCGCCTTAATCTATGCTCATTTCCCCCCACAGTTAAAGAAATCATATTTCGAGCTTCTCAACGAATGCCTGAAGAACAATGGGACTGTCATCTTCGAGGCATTTGGTAAAAAACATCTCCCTTATCGCGAGAAAAACAACAAAGTAGGCGGACCTCCAAACTATGATTCTTTGTATTCTATAGAGGACCTTAAGCAGTATTTTCCAAACTATAGGTTAACAGAACTTACAGAACAAGAAATAAAATTATCGGAAGGGCTTTATCACAATGGAATTGGCTCTGTCACCAGATTTCATGGAGTAAAAGTAAGACAATAGTAAACGGAGTGGTATAACATCCTTTACACATCGGAACCCAGTATGGTTAAAACCTGAGTCCTTGCTAGTAGTTCGTTCTTTAAATATTGTTACAATCAATTATTGGGTATCTTTGATTAATTATATTTAAGATGCGAACCACGAAGAAATGGATATTTGTTTTGCTGGTTTCCTCCTGAAGCTACCCACTCCCATTCAGTTCAAGCATGTTTCAAGCAATTATTGAATTATGATGAATTTTGACCTTTCCTAGAGCTTTAAAAACCCCATTTTTGATCACACCAAGTTCATATTGTTGCAATTTAGGCCTGCCTATGAGAACTTTAGTAAAAGCATAAATGGCGGTCTCTGGTTAATCGTGAAAGACAGAAGACAGGTATCCTATCTAGAATCCCTTTGCTTGAGCAAGCACAAGATATCATGACAGATACATGGACCATCCCAAAGCAGTGAATGCCGGCACCGTGTTTCCAAAAATATCGAATCAAAAACTTAATTCATACCTAAAGGAATAGCAGATCTCTGCAGTATAGAAAAGAACCTCACCTTTCACCTGGCACAACACACCTTTGCTGCCTCCGTTACCTTGAGCAATGGTGTTCCAATAGAATCGGTAAGCAATATACTTGGCCATATACCAAGATTACCACTACGCAAGTTTATGCTAAATGGTAGAGGTTAAACTTAGCCAGGATATGGAGATGTTGAAAGACAAGTTGAACGAGAATAGTAACAAATCAGGGAAAATATCACAAGGGTTAAATGAATACCTTCAAGAAGGTATTCTCCGCTTAACTATCTAAACTTGATCTAAATAAGTATTGACCTCAATTAAATTGGTTTGTAGTTTTGTATCAACTTAGTTGAGACTTAACAAGTCAAATAAAGCTAGAAAATATTCCTTCCCTGATTCAATTGTTGTCCAAAAAGAGAAATACCACCCAGAAAAGCCAGACCACAATTCGTATAAATGCTGCTATAACATATTAAAAGCCTATTTGCAAATTAGTATTGAAGGAAACCTCAAACCATAGTAAAGACTCGATACAACACTTCGATTTGAGTACCCGAGAAGGGTTCACAAAGGCTTACTATGCTTTTTCCGCAGATATGCTCAATATTTGTTACAGTCGATTTCGGGACAAGGATGTCGCATTTGAAATTGTCCAGAACATTTTTTTTCACTTATGGGATCGAAGAGATCAATTGAGCATCCACGGTTCATTAAAACGTTATCTTTTTCGCGCGACTAAACTGGAGATGATAGATCACTATCACCAACAGGCCAAGGATCAGAAACATGTGGAAGACTTAAGTGTAGTAACGCCTGGTATCACACTAAGCGCTCAAAACGAACTTGAATATAAAGAACTACAATCACGTGTTGAGGAAATCGCTGAACAGCTTCCGAAACAATGTGCTAAGGTCTTTAAGTTAAGTCGCATTTCAGGGTTGAGTAATAAAGAAATAGCTTCCCAGCTCCAGTTGTCAGAGAAGACAGTTGAAGGTCATATTACAAGATCTCTCAAATTTTTCAGATCGCAACTATCTGATTATCAAAATTTTTTGATTTTTATTTATTTTTTTTCCTAAAAAATAGAGGGGTAGACCCCAAAATCCAGGCTATGTCTATGAAAGCAGAAAGTATCATAGTCATTAGCTTATGAAAATCACGCACGAATTATTGCAAAAATATGCCAGAGGTCAATGCAACTTAGTTGAGGAAGCTGCTATAGAAGCATGGTTACAGTCAGAGGAAAGTGAATCTTCTGATTTGTCTTCTGTTGAAATTGCGAACATGCAAACCAGGATGATGAAAAACTTTGAGCAAAGGCAAACGACTAAAGTTATCCCACTTTACAAAAAGTTTGCACGCTTTGCGGCTGCAGCGGCAGTCATCCTTATGGCCTTTGGAGCAGGGTATTTTGTTGATAAAGGGCATTCAGAGCAAATAGTAAGGAAAGAAGTCAAGGAAGATGATGGTATAATTATTTATGGAGCCAATGGTGTTTCCGGTAGAATACCAGGCGAGTCGTTTAAACTTAATTTTGATGGTCAACTCAAATTATTTAACCCATCGAACTCCATAAAAACGGTTGTGGTAGGGCTGGTAACGTATATCTTGAAACCACAAAAGGATTACTACATATATGGCAACATAGATAATTCATCGATTCTTGTTGGAAACTTTGAGAAACCTATTCGCCTGGAAGGACATTTTGGGATTAGTGTGGTGAAATCTTGATAAGTGTTGAAGCGTTACACCATTTTCATTTTTCTCATCATGCAGATATTCAAGATTTCAGCGCAAAGTGATAGGATCCTATTTTAACACCTCTGACGATGAACCTTTTGCCAGCTTTAGAGGAGATAGAATACCTAATACCCCTATTTTTTTGCAAATAGAGGGGTTAACATATGAATTCGAAAAGTTAGCAAAAAAGAAAGGCAAAATATCTGTTTTCTGAAATATACGTTATGTGCATAAATTTTTTGTAGGCTGGGAAAGTGCCGGTTTACAGCAGTCCAAAGCAGAAGTTTCTGACCAAACTATGAATACCGTTGGCTTGACTTATATATTAAAGAAAAGGGGTATTAAAAATGCACTTTCAGTAGAAATACAAAATCTAATGAATACCAAAGTGTTTGATCTCTACGGGTACAGCGGCCCGGAAGAGCAACATATTTAAAATTGACTATACAGTTTTAAACATCTATATGAATAAATACTATGAATAAATGTGCAACCAGTATATGTCAAGTAAATCTAAATAGAACGACAGCTTTAAATGTTAGGCCTATGTAAAAGTAAAATTAAACGCCATGTTGCACACTGTGCTGAACTTTCCTGCATGCCGAAACAAGGTCATGGGCATGGTTTCAGTATCATTCCAGCATCTCCGTTTGGGGCTACTAAGAGTATGAAGGCGTAAAAAACGAATAACCCTGCAAGGGAACATGTCGAATCAGGGACATATTCCCTTTAGCACAGGATTTACCGCGTAAAGCGAATTACCTATCTAAATAAAGCTAAGATAGGTGGTAACCGTTCCGAAAATCGGAACGACATTGAACAATCTAAAGTACAAAAAAATGAATTCAGTAGAATTAAAAATCGATAATATAAAGAATGGAATGGCGGTTTTCGTAAAAATAATTTGGAAATGTTTTATGTTCATAATCCTTGGAATACTTTCTCTAGGGATATCTTCTTGTAATAATGATGATGAAGATAGTGCCCCTGTAGGTGATGGTCAGGAAAAGGAATCAGCTTTTATTTACACTTATCTTACAAGAACACCAGAAGGTGAGATATATTACATTAGCGCACATGAAGATATCCCTTCTCAACCTGATATTAGCAACTCGGTCGAGTTAGGTTTCAATAATACAGTCAGTTCGTATGGAGAATATGTTTATGTCTATAATTGGGACGCTGCAACAATTACGAGATGGGAAGCTGACAGAGTTACATTGAAATTATATGTAACGGGATTAATTAGCCTTGCAAATACTGGTATATCTGGAGAAATAGGCCCTGCTGCTTTTGTTTCTGAGACCAGGGCATTTTACTCAAATTTAGCGGAAGGTATTATTGTAGAGTGGAACCCAACTGCTATGGAAATTGTGGAGGTTCACACTGTTGCTCCCCTTCCAAGCACACAGGCAGATTATTGGTATTACAGTGAGTGGTCACCGACTATAACAAAAAATGATAAAATTCTGTACCCAATACAGCGCATTGAACCGAAGGGGTGCTGTGAGTATATTGACCCGGCAGGAGCTATGGTTGGAGTATTTGATTTGAACTCTAATTCAATAAGTTATAACATTGATGATAGGTTGTTTAGTGCAGAAGAGTTCCTCATTGAGGACGAAGTTGGTAACAAATATGTCTTACCAGCCAGGCGGAATTCAATAATAACTGAATATTATAGTTTTATTGGGGTTGATTCATTGAATCCAAATGCCGTGTTGAAAATAAACGATGATGGAGCCTTTGATCAGAGTTTTAACCTTGACTTGTCAAGCCTAATTCCAATACATTACTTCAGTAGTGCATCTTTTGTGTTTAATAACAAAATAGTTTTATCTTATGTTTCTGATGATAATCCTTGGCCGGAATCATACGATAACGTATATCAGGATTTTCCATTTGATCAAACTACAACAGTTATAATAGATATGGAGACTGAACAAGTAGAGCCATTTACTGGGTTTAATCAATATGTCTTCGACAATGCACTGCCTTTTGGAAGTTTAGATGGGGTGCCATTGATTGAGTTAGAGGATGATGTAAATGGCAAAGAGTACATTCTCAAACAAAATTCAATTGATAACTATACATTGATTTCTCAAATTGATGGTGGAGGTGCAATTCAAAGCATTGACAGACTATGGTAGATGAAAGAAGAGGTTTTCTAATTCTCTATACAAGCCATCAATATGCGGTTAAAAAACTTATTGAGAAAATTACATCTCTGGCTCGGACTTATGTCCGGGCTAGTGGTGTTAATTCTAGGCTTTACTGGCGCCATATGGGGTGTTTTAAGGAGGAATTAAAGAATTAGTTTTATTCAGATAGGCTACAAGTCACTTCGGATGGACATGATGCGACTATACTTATAAGTGAATTACTTAGTATAGTAAGACAAACAGGCAGTTAGGGTTCGGCTAGCCTACCCGTCACCGGTTTCATCATCTGGTGGGAGCGAAGAAAGAAAAAAAGAATAAAGCAGAAGAAAGCAATTACTGGGCATAGTCAAAAAGCAGACTTACTTAGTGTCTCTAAGAAAAGACGAAAAACCCGCGACTGAATCCTACAATATAGTTTTTTAGCAAAAGAATGAATTGAACCTATTTTATACTTTGGAATCTATTTTTCAATTTTTTAGAAATTCATCTGAATTTTGAATTAATCGAAAGTGAACCAGTGACTCTATTGCTTTATTGTTAAAATCTCTCAAAGAGATTCAATGATTATTTGCACATCGAAATCTCAAAAAAACACGCTCTATGAGCTAAAAACATCCTTTTCTTTCAAAAGATACTGTTTTCTTAGAGACACTACTTAGGCCAATTATCCCCAGACTACCTAAACCAGCTATCCACACTACCGAAGAACAGTCGATCTAAAATTTCAACAGCACTAGTATGAATTCAAAAAGTATTTCACAAATCCTTCAAGACCGCAGTTACTACATTCCTACAGGGAGGAACTATTCGGCTGCACGCATTCAAGTGGTTGAAGCTTTTTTAGCCAGTGACAGTCCGATTGATGCCGAAAACCTATGGCTCAATATGCGGGCCTTAGAACAACGAGTAAACCTATCAAGTGTTTACAATGCACTGAACTGGCTCGTCAAACAACAACTCTGCACCAAATTGAAAAATGCTAAAGGTGTATGGATTTATTCCCAAACCGAACACTAGCGATAGCTCCTATTCATCAGTTTTTTACATCCCTTTATTCGATAAAGAAACCTAAGATGATTTCCGGGTTCTAGCCTACTAAAAGGACGTTTTTTAGCTGACTATCTTCTGAAAATAAAGCATACTTTCTTGGAGGTATTTTTTACATAACTATCTAAACTTGATCTAAATAAGTATTGACGGCAATTGAATTGGTTTGTAGGTTTGTACCAGTTTAGTGATTCACTAGACGACCAAACAAAGCTAGAAAACACCCTTTCTCTGATTCAATTGTTCTCTAACAATAAAAATAATAACGCAAACCCTAACATTACCACTTACAAAGGATTTGAGGTAGTGTACAACAGGTATTGGGATAAGATGTTCCAAATCTGTTATTCACAAATAAGAGATGAAGAGATAGCCGCAGAAATATTGCAGAACATTTTTAGTTCGTTGTGGGAGCGGAAAGACGAGTTAAATCTAAAAGGGAACATAGAGAACTACTTAATGAAATCGCTCAAATACCGAATTTTTGACCACTATAAGTCAGAAGCTAAGTCTCCAAAAGTGATCAGCATAGAAAATGTGCAACAGCGTGCTAGCATTGGAGTAGAAGATGATTATGTCTATTCCGAGATGCTGGAGCAATTGGAGGGGAATATTGAGGCCCTGCCTCCTCAATATAAACGTGCGTACAAACTGCGTACGCACGAGGGTAAAAGTTGCAAAGAAACCGCTGCCATCATGGGGATCTCTGAGCGAGTCGTAAATAAATACTTTGCGAAAGCATCTCAAATTTTGAAGTCAAAAGCTGGGCTTGCCGGCTTCACTAGTCTCTTGCTATTCTTCAAATCGCTTTAAGCTAGATTCCTGCTTTCTGGAGTCCCTGTTATGACCTATTACGGTCGAGTACAACTAATCATCAACGACTTTTTTGCGTACGCCCAAGCTGAGATGCTTTAGCTGTTTGGTTGGATAAAGTATAATTTTCATAACAATTTTTGAGTAAACTATTATTTTTTTAATTGACTTATATTCAGTTGTTTATATGTTGTTTTAGAAGAGCAGTTGTTTAGGTTTCCTAACAAATACAAAAGTTTTTTCGGGTACGCGTAGTCCTTTTTTTGGGTTTTGCAGACTTTATAAGTGAACTCAAACCAAGTGTTTATGAAAGTAACACCAGAACTACTTAAAAAATACGCTAATGATCAGTGTACCCCAGAAGAAAAAGCTTTCTTGGAGAGTTGGATTCCGGGGAATGAAGACATCCTGGTAAAAATGCTCCCTGAAAAAGTTGCTATGTATAGGCTCCGAGAATGGAACCGACTCCAACTCCAAATTAAAGGTCAAGGAAGAGTCATCCCTCTTTACAAAAAAATTACTCGCTATGCAACGGCAGCATGTATAGCTATTGTGTTTTTTGGAGCTGGGTATTTGTATAAAGGGAATACTAGTCAAATCGCACAAAAGGAACTGAAGGAAAAACAAGGAATAATTGTCTATGGTGAGAATGGTAATTCTGGTTCAATACTAGGTGAGTCATTTAAATTAAATTTTGATGGCGCGCTGAAATTATTCAATAATTCGAATAGTATAAAAACAATAGTAGTAGGTGAAATGACTTATGTGCTTGAACCTCAAAAAACATATTTCATAACTGGTAACATTTCAAGCTCATCCCTAATGACCATCAGCGATAACTATAAAGATAGAATCTCTTTGAAAGGGTACTTTGGAATTATAAAGTCATAAGAATTTTGAAAAACCTTCTATTGACACTTCTATTGATGCAAATATTCTTATTATCAGCTCAAAACACTCTTACTTTTACCATTCAGGGCAGGGTCACTGACTCCTCTGATGAGCCAGTGATCTATGCCTATGTCGTAATAGATTCACTGAATCAAGCGGTAGCCACTGATTTGGATGGGAAGTACACACTCAAAAACATACCTGCTGGTACACATAGGTTATCTACACAGACCATTGGTTTTGTGACAAAGAGCATAACAGTAAAAATAACTAATCATTCGCTAAGCGAAATCAATTTCATTTTACAAGATGATATTCTATCCCTTGACGAAATTTTCATCAAAGTTGAAACGCAAAAAGAAAAAGAAAATACTGCAGAAGCAGTCAGCGTGATCGAAACCAAAGAAGCGAAATTACAATCCGCTGATCTGAGAGAAGTGATGGCCAAAACCGAAGGCATCAACGTGCAACGAGCAGGAGGGCTAGGCTCCAATACCCGTTTTGCCCTCAATGGACTATCAGGAGAGCAAATCCGCTTTTTCTTTGATGAAATACCACTCTATTTTACACCCTATGCTGTTGGAATAGCCAATGTACCTGTTAACGCTGTAAATCGAGTAGAAGTATATAAAGGTGTAGTCCCCATTCAATTCGGTGCAGATGCTCTAGGCGGAGCTGTCAACCTAGTGTCACACAAAGTTTATGACGATTGGTCTAGTTCTGTAGCCTATCAGTTTGGATCATTTCATACCCATAGATTGACTACCCACCTCAGCTATGCCAGTGACAGCAGAGGGTGGTTTGTTAACACAGGAGAATTTTATGACAATTCAGACAATAACTATAAAATTAACGTAGCTATCCCAAATGACTCGGGACAATTACAACCCCAAACAGTAGAACGCTTTCATGATGGCTACCGAGCCTATGGAATTCACCTAAAAACAGGTATTCGACATAAGTCCTGGGCTAAAACGCTCAGTATGAAAGGATATGCAGGTGATTATAGAAACGAAGTACAAAACTCACAAGCACCATGGTTAATCGACTTACCACAATTTGGTCTCAATGAAGTCGTAGCCGGGAATCCTTTTGGCGAAGTATTGTTCACCAATCAATCCCGAGGAATCAATCTTCATTACCAAATCAACCTGAAAGGTTCTACAGATTCAGTAGCAGAACAGAACAATCAAAAATGGGAAATAGACTTTAAGGCTGGATACAATTTTACTGAACGCGTATCCATTGATACTAGTAGAGAACTATACAATTGGCGAGGAGAGCTAATTCGAATCCAAAATCAAGCAGGAGAATTCGGAGGAGCCGATCACCTCATCACCACCAGCCAAAACTACTTTGCCCGTCAACAAATAAGCTACGACTTTTCAAAAAAGAATGAAGTGAAGCTGGTTCTGGCCCCTACTTATACCTATCGAACCGGAGATGATCTATTGAGAGACGGAGCCTTTGATCCAGCTCTTGACGATGGCTATTTGTTTGATTTTGTTTCAGGATTAGAATACCGAGGTAACTTCTTACAAGATAAGCTGCAAACTATTCTATTTACCAAAAACTACCGACAAAAAATCCGCATAGAATCATTAGACCCCAGTATAGACGAAGTTCTCATAGATGAACGCTCTGTAAGCAACAATGGAGCAGGAAGAGGGTTAAAATACGCCTGGTCACCACGTTTTTCAACGAAACTAAGCTATGGATTTGCCTACCGCCTGCCAAGACAAGATGAAATATTTGGAGATGGCCAGCTTATTCTAGAAAATCTGGAATTACGACCAGAGAGTAGTCGTAACGTAAATTTCCAATGGAACTACAGCAAAAAATCCAGTTCAAAAACCGATTGGCAAGTCAATGGGAATTTTTTCCCGAGAAGAATAGACAACTTAATTTTCCTTGTTGTAAATCAAGATGATTTCGGTTCTTATCAAAACGTATGGAGTGCTAACTCCCAGTGGGTAGAACTGGGTGGGAAAATTAAAAACTTTGTGAAAGGACTGACATTACATGCCAATAGCACTTACCAAGCCTATTTCAATACCTCTAATGAAGGGCCTTTTGAAAGTTTCAACGGAGACCGTATCCCCAACACCCCTTACTTTTTCGCCAATGGAGGAGTAGAATACGAACTCGAAGAACTAATAAAAAAGCGAGACAGGCTCTCCATTTTCTGGAACGTGCGTTATGTGCAGGATTATTTTATTGGCTGGGAAAGTGCAGGATTACAACAGTTCAAAGCAGAGGTGTCAAACCAAACCACACATGCTGCCGGGATAACCTACCGCATAAAAAGTACAGGCGGTCAACATGCCATGACATTGGAAATGCAAAATTTAACAAACACAAAGGTTTTTGACCTTTATAGTGTGCAAAGACCTGGAAGAGCCATTTTATGTAAAACCTACAACCCAATTTTAAATCAAATGCCTATGTAAAAATGAAATCTGAACATCACCGTCATACTGAACTCGTTTCAGTATCTCCAAATAGGGACTTCTATCTAGAACAAGTGACGGACAAGAAAAACTAAAAACCTGCGAAGGAACATGTCGTGTCAGGACACATTCCCTAGGAGTGCAGGTCTCAATTTATCCCAAGAAGGGATCTCAATTAATTATCAAAAATACAAAAATGAAAATATTAAAATCAACACTAAATAAAGCTGTCTTAGACCAGGGAAATACAAGTGAAAATTATTGGTCATGGTCGATGCTTCTCTTTTTTGGGATTCTCATCCTAGGAATTACTTCCTGTAAAGAAGATGATGATGAAATAAATGCCGATGGAGAGGATATAGAATCAGCTATTTTATTGGGCTATTTGGCCGATACACCAGAGGGAGAGGTTTATTACATGAGTGCGCACGAAGAGATGCCAAACGAGTTAGATATATCGAAAGCTGTTGAAGCCGGTACGAATGTAAGAATACGAGTTTTTGGTGAGTATGCGTACACATTTGATCCTGATGCTTTAACTGTAACAAAATGGAGCATAGATAAAAAAACTCTAGAATTTTCGGTTATTGGTGTTTTAAGTTATGCCTCAACTGGCATTACATTAGAATATACAAACGTCTTTGCGTCAGAAACACAGTCTTTTCTTTCTGATTTAGCAGAAGGCTTAATAATGGAGTGGGATCCTTCTATGATGTCAATTACAAAAGTTCATACCGTTACATCTCACAAGTATGCAGGTCTGGAAAATGTTGAAGCAAGACAAAGCAGAGGATACCTTTTAAATGGTAATCCTGTATGGCCTATCAATGTTCGGCATGAATGGCCATATTGCTGTGATCGAATTATTACAGAACCTGGTGCCATGGTTGGAGTTTTTCATAGTGCTACTGAAGAACTAACCTACTACACTGATAGAAGGATTTATGCCAACGATCATACTTTTGTTCTTGATGAGGAAGGAAGTATGTACCTTCAAAGTAATAGATCAAGCTCTACAATCAATAGGTATTTTAATGATGGTGAAGGTAGTGATCAGGCCCATTATGGTCTTCTAAAGTTAACATCTGATGGGGAAATTGACGCAGACTTTTTTATAAACTTTGAGGACTTATTTCCTATTGAAAATTACCAACGTGCAGGAGGTGTTATAAACAATAAGTTAGTAATGTTCTACCAAGAATCAGTTAATTGGGGAGGTTCCTATGAAACATGGTGGGAAAATGAGTTTGGTGAAAATAGCACCCCATCTCCTACAAAAGTTGTTTCAATTGACTTGAATACCATGGAAGTCAATGATTTATCCGATTTAGTCGAATATTCTTATTTATGGTACATAAATACTATTGACAATATAAATTATTATGAGTCAACGGATGATTTGGGAAATTCATTTGTACTGCGCCAAAATTCAGTGGATAACTACACAGTTGTATTGAATTCAGGAGATTTATACGTTGAGAGGTATCATAAATTATGGTAGTGAAATAATTTAACTATTAATCATTAGTAGTCATAGCTTCTAGGATTTGAGCACAAGCAAAAAATCTCTTATTTATTATGCGAAAGTTGACTAGTGTAGTCGGGGTTCATTTTTCTTGAAGTTATTAGTTCGAATTCCTATATCATTAATCAGTGTAAAGGGATATACAGTTACTCTACTAGTCGTAGTATTTCACTACGACCTTTATTATAACGAAATCAGTTAAAACGGATTTGTGAGCTTTGATCAATTACTCAGCAACTCACATGAATCTCAAAAAAATGATTGGCAAAGTACACCTCTGGCTTGGTCTCTCATCCGGCTTGGTAGTTTTTATTTTAGGCGTCACAGGGTGTATTTGGGCCTTTAAAGAGGAATTGCAAAATCGTATCTACGCTGATCAGAAGTTTGTAAAAACAGATGAATTTGATGAAGTTCTTCAAGTGAGCAAAAGTATGGAAGCTGCTCAAAGGACCATTAGCGAGGATTGTCCTATCCAACTAGTTTACATTAAAAATTGCCGTGAGTGTTCATACTACTTTCAGCATTACTCATCAAGTGAAAATGTGGACGGCATTTGGTATTGGGATGAAATCAAAAGTTACAAAGGCGTATATATGAACCCTTTAACAGCAGAGGTACTGGCTGCTGAGGATAAGACCTTCGAGTTCTTTGAGTTTGTCCTCAAGTTACATTGGAGTCTGTTGCTCGTAAATGACATTGGCCAGCCAATAGTTGGAACGGCAACAATCATCTTTATCATTATGCTCATCACAGGGCTTATCCTATTGGTGGCCCAAAAAGCGAAAGAAAGACATCCAACGCAGTACTTGGTTCCAATGGAAAAAAACGACTCGTTGGAAGCGTAAGAACTATGACCTTCACAACATCTTAGGGTTTTACGCTTTCTTTATCTTCATTTTTATTGTCTTAACAGGGCTTATGTGGGCTTTTATGTGGTTTAATAACGGTGTACAATGGGTAGCTAACGGAGGCGAAACACCTGAAAAAGAAAAAATTGAAGTAGTTTCTACTCCATCTGCGATAACGTTAGACCATCCCTTGGATGTTGCTCATAACTACTTAAAAATACAACATGCCCAAGCGGAAGTTTATTACATCAGTCTTCCACAAGATTCAGTGGGTACCATCGGTACCTTTGCGCATTACTCAGATAACACCAGAGATATGTATCTGCAATTCGATCAGTACACAGGTGAAAAGCTAGCTTCAAAAGGCTGGGAAGGTAAAACCAATGGAGAAAAAGTCTGGGCCTATAACTATGACATTCACGTAGAGGCAATCTGGGGGCTACCAGGGAAAATTCTAGCCTTCTTCCTTAGCCTAATATCGGTAAGTCTATCCGTTACCGGTTTTATCATCTGGTGGGGACGAAGAAAGACAAAAAGAGCACAGAGGAAAACTACACCTACTGGGTATTTTCAACAAGCAGCCTTACCCAAGCCAATCATTCCCAGATCACTCTACTTGCCTTCAAGACAGGAGTTATTACATTCCTACAAGGGGAACTATTCGGGCTACACGCATTCAAGTGATTGAAGCTTTTTTAGCCAATGACAGTCCGATTGATGCCGAAAACCTATGGCTCAATATGCGAGCCTTAGAACAACGAGTAAGCCTATCAAGTGTTTACAATGCACTGAACTGGCTCGTCAAGCAACAACTCTGCACCAAATTGAAAAATGCTAAAGGTGTATGGATTTGTTTCCAAACCGAAGACCAGAGATAGCTCCTACTCGTCAGTTTTTTACATTCTCTTATTTGATAAGGAAACCTAAGATGATTTCCGGGTTCTAGTGTACTTAAAGCAGGTTTCTAACCGACTATCTTCAGAAAATGAGGAATACCTTCTTTGGGGTATTTTTCCATAACTATCTAAACTTGATCTAAATAAATATTGACGGCAATTGAATTGGTTTGTAGTTTTACATCGAACGAGATCTTCACTAAGCAAGCAAACGAAGCGAGAAAACACCCGTTCCCTGATTTAATTGTCCTCCAAAAAGAAAAATACCGCTCCCGAAAAACAAGATCTTACCACTTACGAAGGTTTCGAGGCTATCTATAGAGCTCATTACAAAATGATGCTTGCTGTAGCATACAATCAATTAAGGGATATTTATATAGCTGAAGACCTGGTGCATAACATTTTTTTGAGATTATGGGAGAAACGAGAAGCTACGCAGGTGGAAGAAATGGAAAGGTACCTCATTGGAGCAGTTCAAAGAGCTATCATGAAGTACATCCGAGATAACGGCACCAAGTCTAGGCATATTGTTACGCTTCCCTCATTACCTGAGAATACCGAAAATACAATCGATAAGGAATATGCCTGGAATGAATTGCAGGAAAGAGTTGATGAAGTAGTGAACCAGTTGCCCGATCAATGTCAGAGGGTTTATAAGCTGAGCAGAGAAGACGGAAAAAGCAACAAGGAAATTTCTTCTATAATGGGTATTGCAGAAAAAACGGTTGAATCCCACATGACCAAAGCCTTAAAGTCGTTAAAAGGCTTCTTGCCAGAATACAACGTTTAGAACTTTCTGGACGTGTACTCACTCAATATCTATCAGTGCGTAACGGTTATGAATTCTGAATAGAAGTTTCTTTTAGATGTTTGCGACTGTAGTACAACTAATTGACTACCAATGATTTTAGCCTGCATTATTCATCACAAATAGTAGCGGATTGATTCAAGTAATTGATTTACAATAGTTTAATATTCATCCTCAAATTTGGGGAACGAATTTGCCATCTCTTTCGAATTAATTACCTCATATTCAACGTGTTACATCATCTCAATGAATAACTCCCGAATTTTTCGGGTTAAGATAATTTTTTAGTTTACCGGCCCACATCTAACATTTTTTTTCCTCTTTGACTCAGGGTCCGCCCCCAGTGAGCGGTACTACTCTATAGAGGCCAATAAAATTGATCTGGAAAAAAATGAAAGTAACTAAAGAACTCATTCAGAAATATTGGGAGGACCGATGTACTCCAAAGGAGAAGGAAGTCATTGAGCATTGGCTTGCTGCCAAAGCTAGGGAAAGCACAGACTTAGACCTAGCCACCATGGACAGATCGGAAGACAGAGTTTGGGATAGGTTCAATGAAAACATTATTCCAGACTACAGAAAACCAACCAAAGTTATCCCACTTTACAAGAAGGTAGCGCGTTATGCTGCTGCAGCGTGTCTCGCAGCAATGTTCTTCGGAGCAGGGTATTTTGTCGATAAAAAAACATCTGATCAAGTCGTACAAAATGAACAGAAGAAAGATAGAGGCTTGAGGATTTATGGTGAGAATGGTGCTTATGCCAAAATTCCTGGAGATGCGTTCAAACTGAGTTTTGAAGGTCAACTAAGGCTACATAATGGATCGAATAGCCTTAAAACGGTAATTGTTGGTGAGATGATTCATATACTTGAGCCTGGCAAAAGTTATTACTTAAACGGCAGTGTTGATGGGTCATCAATGCTCGCAATTAACTCAAAATCAGATATGGATAGGTATTTGAAAGGGGACTTTAGATTAGCAGTAATCAAGTCATAAGAATGTTACAACATCTTCTAGGTGGACTTCTACTTATGCAAACATTCTTATTAATAGCTCAAAATGCTGATAACCTTACTATTGATGGTACAGTCGTTGATTCTTCAGGAGACCCAGTGGTTTATGCTTATGTTAAATTAGACTCTTTCCGGACCGGAACGACCACGGATCTTAGTGGTAACTTTACTTTTAACGCTGTTCCATCAGGGCATCATCAAATATCAGTTCGGATGTTCGGGTTTAAGACAGCGACAAAAAGAGTAGAGGTGGTCACCGGATCAATAATTACCATCCATTTCTCCTTAGAGCAAGAAATCCAGTCATTGGAAACAGTAGTGATCAATGTTGAATCAGCCAAGGAAAGAAAAGAAAACTCCGCAGAGGCAGTTGATGTCATTGAAACTAAAGAAGTCAAATTACAATCGGCAGATCTTGGAGAGGTGATGGCAAAAACGGAAGGCATAGGTATGCAACGAGCAGGAGGTCTCAGATTCAACACACGATTTGCGCTAAATGGACTATCAGATGACCAAATCCGCTTTTTCTTTGATGAGATACCACTCAATTTTACTCCCTGTGCCTTTGGAATAGCCAACGTTTCTATCAACGCTATAAATAGAATAGGAATGTACAAAGGTGTAGTCCCCATTCAATTTGATGCAGATGCATTAGGAGGAGCGGTAAACCTCGTATCACCTACTATTTTTTATGAAGGGATAGCAGGATCAATATCCTACCAGTACGGTTCTTTCAATACCCATCGAGTTGCTAACCACTTGAGTTATGCTAGTGACAATAGTTGGTTATCCATCGCTACAGGTGGTTTTTTCGACTACACAGACAACAACTATGAAATTGATGTAGCCATCCCCAATAATCTCGAAGCATTACAACCTCAAACTGTTGAACAACTTCATGATGGGTACCGTGCCTATGGTGGGTACTTGAAAGCCGGTATTCGCCAAAAGTCCTGGGTCAACGTTCTTAGTTTGGAGGGTCATTTTGGGAATTATATTGACGAAGTACAAAACTCTCAAGCACTTGGATTGATTGACCTACTACAACTCGGACTCAACAAGGTCGTAGGTGGCAACCCATTCGGTGAAGTACTCTTCACCAGTCAATCCAAGGGCTTGAATATTCATTATCAGATCCACTTGTGTGATTCAAAATCTGAAAAATTGGAAGCTAAACGGGATGAGCAAAGATGGGTAATTGACCTCAAGGCAAGGGTTAATTTTACAGAACGTGTGTCAATCGATAACAGCAGAAACCTATGCAACTGGGGAGGAGAAATAGAATGCAGACAAATACAAGCGGGAGAATTTGATGATGAAGATCGTATGATTACCACAAGTTGGAACTACTTTGTCCGACAACAACTGACCTACAGCTTTTCAAAAGTGCATCAATTAAAACTAGCCATATCCCCTACTTATACATATCGAACAGGCGATGATTTATTGGTAGATGGAGAATTTGATCCTGCCCTGGATGATGGTTATTTATTTGATTTTGTTACTGGGATAGAATTTATAGGGACCTACTTTAAAGAAAATCTACAGACCATTCTTTTTGCCAAAAACTATTGGCAAAGCATCCGGATAGAATCATTGGACCCAAGTCTTGAAGAAATGACAGTGGAGCAACGCTCTGTCAGCAATAATGGTATAGGAGGTGGGTTACGATATGCCTGGTCACCGCACCTTACAACTAAATTCAATTATGAATTTGCCTACTGCCTACCAAGGCAAGATGAAATTTTTGGAGATGGTCAGCTTCTTCTGGAAAGCCTGGAATTACGACAGGAAAACAGCCATAACGTGAACCTTCAATGGAATTATGGTAACAGAATAAATGAAAATACGAACTGGCAAGTTAGTAGTAACTTTTTCTTGAGAAGAATTGATGACCTGATCCTTCTCTTAGTTGGTGCAAACGAATTAGGATCTTACCAAAATATCTGGAGTGCCCATTCTCAGGGAATTGAACTAGGAGCTGAAGTTAGAAACCTAATAAAAGGTTTAAAAATACTCGCAAATAGCACTTATCAATCCTATTACAATACCTCTAATGAAGGACCCTTTGCTGGCTTCAAAGGAGAGCGCATCCCCAACACCCCTTACTTCTTTGCGAATGGAGGAGTGCTATATGAACCAGAAGAGTTAATAAAAGACAGAGACAGGCTGTCCCTTTTCCGGAATACACGTTATATGTGGTCCTTCTTCGTAAGTTGGGAAAGTGCAGGATTACAACAGTTCAAAGCGCAAGTTTCAGACCAAACAACACATGCAGATGGGGCGACCTACAGCATAAAAACCTTAGGAATTCAATATGCCCACTCAATAGAAATGCAAAATTTGACACATACTAATGTCTTCGACTTATACGGAGTACAAAGACCTGGATGAGCAATTTATATAAAACTTACAACCCAATTTTAATTTAACCCTAATGCCTATGTGAAAATGAAATAAACCTTTTAACCGTCTACTGAGCCGGAGTATATCGTCATTCCGAACTTGATTCGGAATCTATTAATATCATCTGAGTGAATAAAAATGACGGACAAAAAACTAAAAACCTGTATGGGGAGGTGCCGCTGCATGACACCTCCCCAGATGGCAGGCTAATTATTCAATAAATAATCAATACAAAGTAAGAAAATGAAGAACTTAAACTCAAAAAAAATCGGCAAATCAATTTCACGGCTAAGTTTGCTTTTGCTCGCATTCATCTCTAGTACATTCACAGCATGTGAAAATGATGAGGATCAGGTAGCTAACAATGGAGAAGAAGCTGAATCAGCCTGGATACGTGGGCTAGTTAACTATACGCTTGATGGAGCAGTTTGGTACATGGATGTTAACGAGAGTGTTAATGAAACATTTGATATATCAGCGTCTGTAGAATTAGGAGCAGATGCTGAGGTATATTCTGTCGGTGAACACCCATTTACTATTAGTAGAGATTCAAAAACAATAACTAAGTGGAAAGTTGATAAAACCACAATGGAAATTACTGTTGATGCTATAATTAGTTATGCCACTACTGGTTTGAATGATGTGGGGCGGGTAATTTTCTTTTCTGAAACCCAAGGGTTTTTACACGATTTAGGAGAAGGTTTAATTCTTGAATTTAATCCAAGCTCAATGGAAATCTCAAGGACTCATAACGTTCCACCAAAGCCTGAGTATGATGACTTCTCTATTATATCATTTACAGCTTTTGTTTATAATGGAAAAATCATTTACCCGCTTATTAATGCACCAATACAATGTTGCGAATACAACCAACAATTAAATGCGACTGTAGGAGTTTTTGATCCAAATACTGGAGACTTTGGTTATTCAATTGATGAGAGAGGATTTACAGTAGGATTTGAAGTTAATGTTGATGAAAACAATACCGCTTATCTAGGGTCTGCAGATGTGGGAACATTTACCTATAAACACCTTAATATCGATACAGCTACTTTTCCCAACCATTTAGCAATATACAAACTGCAAGAAAATGGCGAATTCGATCCAACTTTTGAATTAAATCTCGAAGAATATATACCAGATATTACCCTGTTTAGATATTCATCATTTGTTCTAGAGGATAAGATGGCCTTTATTTATTCTGCGCTACCTTATGAAGATTATGGATCTTTTGATGATAGATGGAGTGATCGTAATAGAAATAATAAGAGTGTTTTATTAGACCTTAATACCGGAGAAACAACTCAGTTTTCAAGTTTTGATAATTACAATGACGGTGTCATTTTTCTTAGAACGATAGGCGGAGTGAATTACTTCTCTGGGTACAGGAGAGAAGGTGAAGAATCTTACTCATATCTGTTGAAACAAAATTCAATTGACGATTACAGTGTGATTTCCACCACAACTAGCGGTGGATTCGAACATATCAATAAACTTTGGTAAAATTAGCTGTCCCGGAATTTGAAACCCGGGACAGCTCTATTTTTTGTAGTTTAATCCGACCATGTTTATGGGATACCGCTATTCATAAAAAGCCCACTCCTTATCTAGTCATAGCAAAACGCTACGACCTTTACTTTATCAGCATTGAGAAGAAGAAATTACTTATTTGCCGGCACTCACGAAGCCGCTCAAAAAGCAGCCATGTTTTGTTCCTTCTTTGCTACTTGTAAGCTCAACGCAATAGAACCTTATGCTTTGTTAACCCGAAAAATTCGGGTGTTATTCATTGAGATGATGTAACGTGTTGAATATGAGGTAATTGATTTTGAATGAGAAGACAAAATTGTTCCCCAAATTTGAGGAATCAAAAATCATCCTGTATGAATACAAAACTACTGTAAATCAATTACTTGAATCAACCCGCACTATTTGTGGTAAATAATGCGGGTCAAAACAAGTACTCTCTCAAATCCAGGATACAACATTGAGCCAGCTTCATCAATTGCTCCCCTTGAAAGACACTGCACTTCCTCAACATCTGCAAAGTCAGGCAACATTGCAATCATAAACAAGACGTATTTACCGCATGCTTACGGCTGATTTTAAGCGCATCCTGAATCGAATCATAGCTCTTTCCTTCTGAACATAACAATATTATTCGAGAACGAAGAACGTCCCGACTTCCTAGTGTATGAGACCTGACCTGAGTAGGAGCTCCTTTCTGTCTTCTGGAGATAGTTCTAACATACCTATGCTTACCATAGAACAAATATCATAAATAGTAATCTTATTTATAAAATCATTACACTAGATCACCTAAACCGGCTTCCCAAACAACCGCAAAACAGTCGATCTAAAATTTCATCAGCATAAATATGAACTCAAAAAGTATTTCCAAAAGCCTTCAAGACAGTAGTTATTACATTCCTACAGGCGGTAACTATTCGGCTACACGCATTCAAGTGATTGAAGCTTTTTTAGCCAATGACAGCCCTATCAATGCCGAAAACCTATGGCTCAATATGCGGGCCTTAGAACAACGAGTAAGCCTATCAAGTGTTTACAATGCACTGAACTGGCTCGTCAAACAGCAACTTTGCACCAAATTGAAAAATGCTAAAGATGTTTGGATTTATTGCTAGAAGAAATATTAGAAATCCCCTGTTTTTTCCAGCTTACCTTTATGCCTCTTAACATACTCCATATTGTGAGGTGATTCGGGTGTTGTGCAGATTTTAGACTTACGAACAAGGCTCTTCATGTCTATCTAACATGGTTTTGTTAGTTTTACCCGCAGGTGCTTTTGATTTAGCTATCTAAACTTGCTCTAAATAAATCTTGACCGGAATTGATTTGGATTATAGTTTTATATTCATCCATAAAAAGATACCCAAGACTCTAAACGAGCTAAAAAGTTCTTACCTAATCCAATTATTTTCTAAGAGAAACGTACTCGCTCCAGAAAACTCAACTTAAGTACAGAACAAGTGATTTATTAATCTCTAAATGCCATAAATCAACCTATTTAACAGCTAAAACATAGATTTAGTATTGAACGAACCCTCTGACCATAGCAAACACTCAATTCAACACTTCGATTTGAGCACCAGAGCAGGTTTCACAGAAGCCTATTATGCTTATGCGGCAGATATGTTCAACATTTGTTATAATCGATTAAAAAATAGGGATGTGGCAATGGAAATTGTTCAGAATATTTTTTTGCGTTTATGGGATCGAAGAGATCAATTGAGTATCCAGGGTTCATTAAAACGCTACCTTTTTCGTGCGACTAAATTGGAGATGATTAACCACTATCGACAGCAGGTTAAGAAACAAAAACATATTGATAACCTAAAGGGGGTAACACCGATTATTACGCTGAGCACACAAAACGAACTAGACTACGAAGAACTAAAATCACGCGTTAATGAAATCGCTGAAGAGCTCCCGACACAATGCGCCAAGGTATTTAAGTTAAGTCGTTTATCAGGTTTGAGTATTAAGGAAATAGCCTCCCAACTCGAGCTCTCAGAGAAGACTGTAGAAGCTCATCTTACCAAAGCCCTAAAATTTGTTCGGTCACAACTATCTGATTATCAATGTATATTAATTTTTATTTATTTTTTTTCTAAATAACTAAGGGTAAATCCTAAAAATCTCGGCAATGTTTATGAAAGCATAAAGCATCATATCCATTAGCTTATGAAAATCACACACGAATTATTGGAAAAATACGCCAGAGGTGAATGCACCTTGGCGGAGGAGTCTGCTATAGAAGCATGGTTTCAGTCAGAGGAAAGTGAATCTTCTGAATTTTCCCCTTCTGAAATTGAAAACATCCGAGCTTTGATGTTAGTAAACATCGAAGAAAAACAGGGCTACAAAGTCATCCCGCTCTACAAAAAGTTTACTCGATACGCGGCTGCTGCGGCAGTCATCCTTATGGCCTTTGGAGCAGGGTATTTTGTTGACAAGGGAACTACTGATCAAATAGTGCAAAACGAGCTGAAGGATGAACAAGGACTGACCATTTATGGAGGAAATGGTGGTTTTGGTAAAATTCCAGGTGAATCTTTTAGGCTAAGTTTTGATGGTCACTTGAGATTGTTTAATGGCTCTGATAGTTTCAAGACAATAATAGTCGGTGAAATCACTTATATTCTAGAGCCCAACAAAAGTTACTTTTTACAAGGTGATGAAAATAGCTCGACCCTGATCGCAAATAGCCATCGACTCAACGAAAGCAACCCCTTAGAAGGAGATTTTTACATCTCGGTGATCAAGTCATAACTAAATGCTCAAGCCTTTAACACTAATTGCATTTGTAATCCAAATGATTTCAGTACCTGCTCAAGATTATTCAAGCATCATTCTTCAAGGTAACGTTTCTGATACCAAGGCAATCCTGTTTTTTATGCCAAAATCACCATTGATACACTTGGATTAAGTACGATGACTGATACATACGGTAAATATTCAATGCATCACGTTCCTTTTGGAACACATCAAATATCAGCAAAATTGGTTGGATTCGAAACAGCCATAAAAATACTAGAGGTACGAGGTCAAGAGGTGATCACTCTCAATTTCATCCTACAAGAAAAAACCCAGTTATTAGAAACAGTAACGATTAGCGGTCAATCAGAAAAAGAAAAAAAAGAAAACTTAGCAGAAGCTATTGATGTAATTGAGACTAAAGAGGTCAAACTGCAGTCTGCCGATCTCGGAGAAGTCATGACTCAAGCGGAAGGGATCAGCATGCAAAGAGCGGGAGGCCTTGGCTCGAATACCCGCTTTGCGCTCAATGGCTTATCAGATGATCAAGTTCGCTTTTTCTATGACGATATCCCACTCAATTTTACTCCATATGCCTTTGGAATAGCGAACATTCCGATTAACGCCATAAACAGAATAGAGATACACAAAGGTGTAGTCAATATACAATTTGGGGCGGATGCATTAGGAGGAGCCGTAAACCTTGTCACACCTACCATTTACGAAGGGTTGTCAGGATCTCTTGCATACCAGTATGGCTCCTTCAACACGTATAGGGTAACAACCCACTTAAGTTATGCCAACGACAACAGTAGATACTTCATCAACACCGGGGGCTTTTTCGACAATACAAATAACAACTACAAAATAGATGTAGCCATCCCCAATGAACTAGGAACATTACAACCTCAAACCGTTAAACGATTTCACGATGGTTACCGTGCTCTTGGCGGGTACCTGAAAAAGGGTATTCGTCAGAAGCCCTGGGCCAACGTTTTCAGCCTGGAAGGCTACTTAGGGGATTACAGGAACGAAATTCAAAATTCTCAAGTACCAGAATTGATTGATCTGTCACAATTGGGGCTCAATGAGGTCGTAGATGGCAACCCATTCGGTGAAGTACTCTTCACAAGTCAATCCCAGGGGCTTAACCTTCATTATCAGGTCGACCTTGGTGGTCCCAAATCTTCAAAATGGGAAACCAAACAGATTGAGCAAGGGTGGGCGATTGACCTCAAAGCAGGATATAATTCTACAGAACGTATGTCCATTGATACCAGCAGAAACCTATACAATTGGAGTGGTGAAATAGAACGCATACAAATACAAGCAGGAGAATTTGAAGAGGACGATCATCTGATCACTACAAGTCAGAGCTATTTTATACGTCAACAACTGAATTATAGATTTTCAAAACGGCACCATGTAAAACTAGCTTTGGCACCAACTTATTCTTACAGAACAGGAGATGATTTACTGGTCGATGGAGAATTCGATCCTGCTCTGGATGACGGTTATTTATTTGATTTTGTTATAGGGATAGAATACCGAGGCATTTTTCTTAACGAAAGGTTGCAAACAATTGTATTTACGAAAAACTATATTCAAAATATACGTATAGAATCGTTAGACCCCAGTCTTAGAGAAATGATTGTGGATCAATGCTCGGTAAACAACAATGGAGTGGGAGGTGGATTGCGGTATGCCCGGTCGCCAAGTTTTTCAACAAAATTAAGCTATAAGTTTGCCTACCGTCTACCACGCCAAGATGAAATCTTTGGGGATGGGCAGCTTAAACGAGAAAACTTAGATTTAAGACCAGAGAGCAGTCATAACGTGAATTTCCAATGGGGGTACATAGGTAAGCTGAACACAAAAACCGATTGGCAAGTCAATGCAAGTTTCTTTATTAGAAGCATAAATGATCTAATATTCCTTGTTGTTAATCAAGATGATTTCGGGTTCTACCAAAACGTATGGAGTGCTAGCTCACAGGGAGTAGAACTGAGTGGAAAAATTGAAATAGGCTTGGCAGGTGCAATTTGCCTGCAGTGTCAGCCCTTTAATTGGATTTTCAATTTTTCCACTCAGTTCTACTCCCTGTGAGCTAGCACTCCATACGTTTTGGTAGAATC
>JBCCLN010000032.1:0-23741 GCA_039026865.1 Bacteroidota bacterium
ATTCGGGTGTTATTCATTGAGATGAGGTAACATATTGAATAGGATATAAGAATCCTTTGCAAAACTGGATTTTTGGTTCAAATCGAGGCTTTCAGAATTTCAAAAACGTAGTTTACTGATCGTAAATGAGGCTTTTGAAATTTTGAGTAACGAAGAGTTGGGCCAAAAGGCGGGTTTTTCAAAGGATTCTATAAATCAATTACTTGAATCAACCCGCCACTATTTGTGGTGAATAATCAAGGCTAAAACTAGCAAAAGCAAGCATTATGTCTTAAAATTTGAATTAAAAAATGCTTGTTAAAATTTCGGTTGCTCACTCAAAAGCTTCCATCCTATTTTTGACGAATGATTACACTTCCATCTACTAATGAAATGTACCAAGCGCTCTTAGACAAAAATTCCCAATATGAAGGTGTTTTTATTGTTGGAGTGAAAACTACCGGAATTTTCTGTAGACCAACTTGTTCGGCACGTAAGCCAAAGTTTGAAAATGTAGAGTTTTTCGCATCTGCAAAAGAAGCTTTGGCTAATGGTTATAGGGCATGCAAAGTATGCAGACCAATGAGTGAATATCAATCCGCTCCGGAGTGGCTGCTCCCTCTTTTGAAGGAAGTAGAAGCAGCGCCTCAAAAAAAATGGACAGATTATGAACTTGGGCAGCTGGGGTATGGCCCAAACCGGATCAGAAGGTATTTCAAAAAGACACATGGAATTACTTTTCAAGCATATTTACGTATGAGCAGAATTAACAGAGCATTCCTAAAAATAAAAGAGGGACAAACAGTGACAAAATCTGCATTCGAACAAGGCTATGATTCTTTGAGCGGCTTTTCAGAGAGCTTTAAAAATTTAACTGGATTTTCGCCCGGAGAAAAAGGACAATTAATTACCATCAATAGGGTATCTACACCTCTGGGTCCAATGATGATCGGAGTTACAGATGAAGGCTTATGTCTATTGGAGTTTACCGATCGAAAAATGCTAGAAACACAAATAGAGGTCTTGAAAAAGCGATTGAAAACGGAGATGATCACCGGAAAGCATCCGATAATTGATACGGTATCTCACCAGTTAAAAGAATATTTTAAAGGAGAGAGAAGGGTTTTTGATATTCCTCTGGTTGTGCCAGGTACAGACTTTCAGCAAAAAGTGTGGGATGCCCTGATTCAAATCCCCTACGGAGTTACGAGATCCTACAAGCAACAAGCTCATGCCGTGGGTAATACAAAGGCGGTAAGGGCAGTGGCAAGGGCAAATGGAGAAAATAGAATTTCCATCATTATCCCTTGCCACCGCATTATTGGCTCAGACGGCAGCATTGTGGGATATGGTGGAGGCATTCACCGCAAACAATGGCTCCTGAAGCATGAGTTTGAGCACCAGTGATTTCGTTTATTCAATAGATCTTATTAAAAATTTAATGTTTTAGTGTAATTCTAATTGATGTTATAAATCCAAATGTGGTCGCATGCATGCTACCCCCCATTTTTCATATTTACTAAGTACCTGCTTCAATAATCTTAACTGCAATAAATCAAAACTTCAGCAGGTCTGGGCCTTGAGTTATAGTTTGAAGCCGTGGTAGAGCGGTAGTTGCTGCATTTTTAAAAACCAGAAGATCTTCTTCGCACATTTCGTGAGATAATTCCTATTCAAGAGCAAAAAAATCTGTCTAACAAAATAGTTGAAGAGGTAAGAAAAACTTTTTGAAGTAGGCACTTAATAAATCTCACACAGATCGCATCAGCTAAGAAAGGGGCGCATTTCCACGAGATGCATCGAGCGATCATGAGGTTCAAAGCCTGGCTTCGTGGCACCCATCATGCCGTGGAACATATGCAAGCATATCTAGACGAGTAGTGTTACCGATTTAACCGATGTCTGATGAAGGGTAAACTATTTGACCGTCTGATGGATAGAATGATAGCTCATAGCCCATCTATTGCAAAAACTTGAATATTTAATAAATGCCTACTTCAATTTTTTAATTATTATCACGTCTTACAAGGAAAGGAAAGTTATAGAAATCGATTTTAGTGAAATCAAATCAGTAACTTCATATGAGATCAAACCACCAAAAAACACTTATAAAATGACTTCACGAATAAGAGGTTTTATTAATGATTCTATCATTTACAATAGATTTTGTTGTTTAGTTGGTGAAATAAATAATGGCAATCCCGAACCGCAAGATTGTTATGAATATCCTCCTATTAATTTAACTAATGATCTTACAAAGCTACCGACGGGAAATTGACTGTAGAATACATTTTTTACAAGTAGATCTGCTTAAAATGTGCCTAACAAATAGCAGACTAGCCAAACATACCCCAAAAAAGAAGCCTGAAGAAAGGGATTACTTTTCAGGCTGTTGACATTTTATTTTAAGACCCCAGGGGTAGGTATGGTTAGTCGCTGTTGGCCGAAGACCTGTCGGGTGCCAGGCGATTTTTTTAGGGGAAAAAGTAGGTCGGCCTCTTTTAGTAGCCACCGCACTTTCCAAGGTGGTAACTGCTTGTTTTGCCTGTTTGTGTGCTTATTATTTTGGATTTAAGACATAATTCTCCTTTCCCCAATCATCGGATAGGGAGTTTTGGTTTAGATCATGTCTTGAAGCAGATCGCCATGTTTTCTACTTCACTTCATCCAGGGGCACATCTGGTGCCCGATGATAGGTGAGCGGTCCAAATCGTTTGGTCATGATCCATTCAAATCTTCCCTTACCCGCACTTGTTGCATCTGGTCATATCCCTGCCATACTTTTCCAGCATGCGGATAGCCACCGGGACTTCTACGTTGGGAGGTGGTTGTTCCCCATCCATCTCCTCTCGTAGTCGGTTCAACAAACGATAAGCCCAATGAGCAATCTGAACTTTCAGCAAATTTCACTGCTAAAACGGTAATTTTAAAATCGATTTGAAAGGATATGCTCACTGAGCTTATTTAGACGTTATGAACAAAAAAACGCTACGCGGTAATAAGGCGAAAATGAAAAAGACAGCAACACTTATCATAATAGTTTTAGGCTTAGTAACTTTTAATGCCACTGGACAGACAGACATATAGCCGGTACTATGGACTCAACAAAAACAGCAAAAACATGCAGCACAAACTGCCACGCCAGAGACAAATCAGGTGTGTTGACCTGTAAATTGACAACACCAGAACTTCAGGAACGCAAAGAAACCATACTTAAAAGCCTAAAAGCCCAAATAGTTCAAAAGCAAGAATTAGAAAATGGATATGCTTTTGAATTTCCCGGGACAGACGAAATACTTGACGAGTTGTCCGAGTTTATTAAAACAGAAAGAGCCTGCTGTGACTTTTTTGTGTTCAGACTTTCAATAAACGGAGACAAAAGTGAAACCTGGCTTGAACTGATTGGACCGGAAGGAGCTAAAGACTTTATCTCGACAGAACTTGAACTATAAAAATAAAAGGGCATGCACATAACAAATAGCCGACTAGCCAAACATACCCCAAAAAAGAAGCCTGAAGAAAGGGATTATTTTTCAGGCTGTTGACATTTTATTTTAAGACCCCAGGGGTAGGTATGGTTAGTCGTTGTTGGCCGAAGACCTGTCGGGTCTACCAGGACTTATTCAGCCAACTCATCCTTGAGTGACTAACCTAACCCGCATTATTCACCGCAAATAATGGCGGTTTGATTCAAGTAATTGATTTACAGCCGTTTAATATTCATACCGAATGATTTTTGATTCCTCAAATTTGGGGAACGATGTTGTCCTTTCATTCGAAATCAATTACCCCATATTCAACGTGTTACATCATCTCAATGAATAACACCCGAATTTTTCGGGCTAAGTAGTCAAATCTAGTGAACCTGGCAGCAGTGTGTCCATACCTCAAAAAAGCAACCAAATGCGATAAAAATAGATAAATAACTAGGCAAAGACCTCAAAAACTACTGGTAAAAACGTAGTGAATCTGCTAGGGATCGCATTTAAATGTCAAATAACTAACCTGTAAACAAATTTATTGGCCAGATGAATAATGCAGGTTAAATCCCTAAGGAGTTCTAGATCTTATAAAAAACAGGCTAATGCTGTGGATAATACAAAAACAGTAAGAGCGGTGGCAAGGGCAAATGGAGAAATAGAATTTCTATCATTCTCCCTAGCTACCGCATTATTAGCTCAGACGGCAGCATTGTAGGATACGGTGGAGGCATTCACCGCAAACAATGGCTTCTGAAGCATGAGTTTGAGCATTTATGATTTCGTTTTAGTCAAGAGATACTCTTTCTAAGCGAAATCCTCCTTCTACAGATCCGGATAAGGTCCTCTCATTACTAAATTCTACGTTTAAAGTAATCGTGTAAGACTGCCCAGAACCCTCAATTTTCACAGTTCCTCCAGTGGCACTTAAGTCAGAGTCTTCATTAGTGAAACTGACACTACCATATCTTTCGTTATCACCTGCGTCATCAAAAAAATCTAGAATAGTAAAGGTTCCAGGAGTAAAAGAATTCCCATTGTTATATAATTCAAGTAAGATGAGAGTACCACCTGCTGATTGAATACCAGTATTTTCGTCTATTTCAATAGCTCCATTACCCAGATAAATATCAGTTAAATAAATTTCATCGATAAAAGGTCCAATATCCAAAATCAAACCATCTGACATATCAGTGGAACTACTATCAAAAGTAACCATTCCACTTAATCCTATTTCAGGGGAATCATCATCATCGCCACATGAGAAAAAAAATACTGCTATGGCTACTAGTGGTAAATAAAGTAAGTTTTTCATAAAAATTAATCCGTTAAAAATTTAATGTTTTGCAAGCTTAATCAGTGTTATTTTGTATGTAATATTGTCTAAACCAATAATTCGTTAAATGACAAGAATAATTCGTTAAATAGTATACATCATTGTTCTCCTACCATGCAAAAACTTTATGATAAAGCAATCTTGGTATTCACTTGTGTGCTAAGCAAATCTTCAAGTGTTTCTCTTCTTCTAATCAAATAATCTTGACCATCATAAACCAGTACTTCGGCGGGGCGAGGCCTTGAGTTATAATTCGAAGCCATGGTGGAACAATAGGCGCCTGCATTTTTAAAAACCAAAAGATCTCCTTTACGCACTTCGGGGATAATCCTATCCAAAGCAAAAGAATCTGTCTCGCAAACGTAACCTACCACATTGTACACTTTTTTTTCCCCTATAGGGTTCGAGAGATTCTCAATATGATGGTAGGCACTATAGAACATCGGACGAATCAAGTGATTGAAACCAGTATTGAGCCCTACAAACGTGCAAGATGTTGTTTGTTTAATCAAATTGACTTTTGCAATAAAATAACCTGCGTTGCTTACCATAAACTTTCCCGGCTCAAACTCCAGCGTGTAGGTTTTCCCTTGCCGCTGACAAAATTCATTGAATGACTCACTGAATTTTTTACCGAAAGCATCGATATTAGTATGCAGATCTTCTGGTCTGTAAGCTACCTTAAATCCACTGCCAAAATCTATATGCGTTACCGAGTCAAACTTTTCTACTACACTAAATACAAGTTCTGCAGCCTTAATGAAAATATCCGCATCGAGAATATCTGAACCCGTGTGCACGTGTATACCCATTACATTGATGTCCAGCTTTTTCACAATTCGTTCTATATTTGGGACTTGGTGAATAGAGATCCCAAACTTTGAGTCTATATGACCGACAGAGATATTCTGATTTCCACCAGCCATCAAATGTGGATTGATACGAATGTAAATCGGAACTTCAGGATGATTCATTCCAAAATATTCTAGGGTATATAGATTATCTACATTGATTTTTACGCCTAACAATAAGGCAGCTTCATATTCTTCCATAGAAATATTATTTGGTGTAAAAAGAATATCTTCTGCGGCAAAGCCCGCTTGGAGTCCCAAATGAACCTCCTCAATGGATACACAATCAAGACCTGAACCTAACGATTTGAAAAGCTTTAATATGGATTGATTATTTAGCGCTTTACAAGCATAATGCACCTTGAGTTTTTCTACTTTAAATGCAGAAGTGAACTGTTTGTAGTTTTCTTGCATTTGGTTGGCATCATAAACATAGAGAGGTAATCCGTGTGTCTCTGCTGTTTTAATCAGGGTTACATTTTTCATTTTTATTTTTGTTTTATTCACATCATTTATAAGTATATCGGAGCTTGCTCCACAGAAAAATCATTTGAAATTATTTATAACGGATCTGAGCTGATAATTAACCACCTGGAAATAAAAAAACCGGACGTTTCGGCCCGGCTCTTTAATTTTTCAACGTGTTGAATTTATCATTATCCGGACATTAAAAAGTCATTAAATTTCTTATGTGACTTTTTCTTTATTGTCCAGATCGTTTTACTCATTATCATATATTCAAAAATAACTTCCTTTTTTCATTCAAGAAAGTCAATTTAAGAACTTTTGTGAGATCCCCCAACCGTCATATTCTACTACCTGGAAGGTAAATGCGGCTTAACCGTAACGATATTAGCGCTGTTTAGAGTTAAAATCATGTTTATTACGTAAAAGCTAAGTTTAATAAAAACCCGCCTTTAGGCTCAACTCTTCGTTACTTAAAATTTCAAAAGTCTTATTTTTACGATCATTAAACTACGTTTTTGAAATTTCGAAAGCCTCAATTTGAAACTAAAAATCCTTTTTTTACAAAAGATTCTAATAGTGTTTGGCATTTATATAAAATATAATTTCATTTAAAGATGTAGAAAGATTTATGATCATGCATCGCTGTCTCACAAAGACCTAACAATGGAACCATTTAGAGGGAGCATCTTATTCGTTATCATTTCCATAAAAGAAAACAAAGACCACTCTAACCTGAAAAATTTGGGTGTTATTCATCGAGATGAGGTAAAACGTTGAATATGAGGTAAT
This sequence comes from Bacteroidota bacterium, assembly GCA_039026865.1. Classification (GTDB taxonomy): domain Bacteria; phylum Bacteroidota; class Bacteroidia; order Cytophagales; family Cyclobacteriaceae; genus Ekhidna. The sequence goes on from JBCCLN010000032.1 coordinate 6,903, forward strand.
TGATTTCGAATGAGATGCCAACATCGTTCCCCAAATTTGAGGAATCAAAAATCATTCTGTATGAATATTAAACTACTGTAAATCAATTACTTGAATCAACCCGCCACTATTTGTGGTGAAGAATGCGGGCTAAGAATAAATTGTCGGAGCTAGCTTTTCATCGCAAAAGTTTTTGGTTGAAATAGCTATTATTTGGCAAAAGCAACCGCTCTTGTCTCTCGTATCACGGTTACTTTGATCTGTCCAGGATACTGCATGTCGTTTTCTATTTTTTGAGAAATAGTAAAAGAAAGATCAGAGGCCTGGTTGTCATCTACATGGTCTGCATCCACTAAGACTCTAAGCTCTCTTCCAGCCTGAATTGCGTAACATTTATTGACTCCGTCAAAATTAAGAGCTATTCCTTCAAGGTCTTTCAATCGTTTCAGGTACTGCTCCATAATTTCTCTTCTGGCACCTGGTCGTGATCCTGAAATGGCATCACAAGCCTGAACAATAGGAGAGATCATGGAAGTCATTTCTATTTCATCATGGTGAGCACCTATTGCATTGCATACCTCAGCATTTTCTTTGTATTTTTTTGCTAATTCCATGCCCAAAATAGCGTGCGGTTTTTCTGGTTCGTCAGGCCATACTTTGCCTATATCATGGAGCAACCCGGCACGTTTTGCAAGCTTCGGATTCAATCCTAATTCTGATGCTAACGTTGCGCATAAGTTTGCTACTTCGCGGGAGTGTTGAAGCAGATTCTGACCATAAGAAGAGCGAAATCTCATCCTTCCTACTATCTTGATCAACTCCGGGTGTAGTCCATGTATGCCCAAGTCAATCATGGTACGCTCACCGATTTCCACGACCTCTTCTTCAATATTTTTAGCAGTTTTGTTTACAATTTCTTCGATTCTGGCCGGATGAATACGGCCATCTTGGACAAGCCGGTGCAGCGAAAGCCTTGCAATCTCTCTTCGTATAGGATCAAAGCCAGAGATAATAATAGCTTCTGGTGTATCGTCAACGATTATTTCCACCCCAGTAGCAGCCTCTATGGTACGTATATTTCTTCCCTCACGACCAATGATCTTTCCTTTAACATCATCACTTTCTATGTTAAACACGGAGACGGTATTTTCAATGGCATGTTCAGTAGCGGTTCTCTGAATAGCTCCTATAACTACTTTTTTAGCTTCTTTAGCAGCGGTCATTTTGGCTTCTTCTACAATCCCTTTGATGTAGGCAGAGGCATTTGTTCTTGCTTCGCTCTTTAGTGACTCCATCAATTGGGTCTTCGCTTCTTCCTGAGAAAGGTTTGCTGCTTTTTCCAGAATCGCGATTTGCTGCTTTTGCATTTTTTCAAATTCTTCTTTTCGCTGGCGTGCAATTTCCATTTGGCTTTCAAGCATTTGTTTCAAACTACTTAGGTCATCTTCTTTTCTTTTGACCTGCTCAAATTGCTTGTTGAGATGGGTTTCTTTTTGCTTCAGCTTTTGCTCATTGGTTAAAAGGATGTTTTTCTTTTTGTTGGATTCCTCTTCAAAATCACTTTTCATTTTGAGGAAGCTTTCTTTGGCCTCAAGGATTTTGTCCTTCCTGATGCTTTCTGCGGTGACTTCCGCTTCTCTTAAAATAAGCCTGCTTTGATCCTCAGCATCTTTGATCTTTTTATTTGTTGATTTTCCCAGTAAAGATCTGCCCGTTAAAAAACCCAAAATCATGGTAGCTATTGAAACAATGATGATTAAAAATATGGTGTCCATTGGTTATTTTTTTAAAAAAACAACAGGACAGTTGTTAGGCTGTAAAATACAGATCAAATAGATTCCGAAATGAGTTGGTTCAGTTTAGTGACTTCACGCAATGCAAAATTATCCGCTACTTCTGAAGATTCTTCACGCTTAAGCTTTTCAACGAGGCAATCAAAAGCAACCATAGCAATAAGATCTTGTGAATCATCGATTCCGAATTGATTTTGATAATTTTTTATTTTCTCGTTCAATAATTTCCCTGCCTGCCTGATCCGTTCTTCATCCAATGCTTTTACTTTCATTGGATAATCTCTATTTCCTATTTTAATCTTTATGGATAGTTCTGCCATTTGGGATTTTGTTTATTCTGCCAAATGGGCAATACACTTATCTATCTGTTTTAAATAGCCATCAATCTGCACTCTCAGCTCTGCTGATTCCTTCTCACTGACCACCATGTTGTTTACGATTTTATTCATTTTTATTTGATCCTGAAATGTACTTAAGTGGGCTTGTTGGTCTTCCATCTTTGATCTCAGGATGTGATTTTTACTTTCACTTTGCGATAGCTCCTCTCTAAGACGTTTGTTTTCATTCACCAGAAGCTGTACTTTTCGTTCTAGGTTTTGAAATTCTCGATATAGCTTTTCGCTTGGCATTTGTTATTTACGTATGATTGCGCCGAGTTCCCTTTCATATAAACTCATAAGACCATTCATACTTTTATCTATTTGTTTATTCGTTAAAGTTTTGAATTTATCTTGAAGAAAAAAACTAATCGCATAAGCTTTTTTCCCTTTTTCCATCTTATCGCCTTCGTATACACTGAAAAGGTTCATTCGCTTCAATAGTTTCTTCTCATGTCTAAAGGCAAGTTCTTGAATTTCAGCATAAGATACATTTTTATTTAGTACCAATGAAAGATCTCTTTTAACTTCAGGAAATTTAGATAAAGGTTTAAACGTAATATCTGATTTATACCTACTAAGTATGGATTGCCAATCCAATTGTGAGTGGAAAACATTTTGCTTGATTCCGTACATTTTTAATAAACGATCACTTAGTCTACCCAGTGAACCCAAAATCTTTCCGTTATTTTTATAGATTACTCCATGATCATAAAGAGTATCTTTTTCTGAGAGTTCTATAGACATATTTCTAATGCCTGCATATTGCAGCAAAGAAGTTACCGTAGTGCTGAGATCATGAAAAGTGACATAACGTGGTGGATCTATCCAGTTTTCTTCGGTGATGTTTCCAGTGAGATAAAAAGAAAGCCATTCTGTCTCTATGTATTCACAATCCTTTTTTTCATATGATCTGCCAAACTCATAAAACTTTAGGTTCGAGTTTCTTCTATTAATATTATAAGCCACAGACTCCAGAGCTGTGTAAACTGGGGAAGTTTTCATAATGGTTAGTTCTTCACTAGAAGGATTAAGTATTTCAACAGCATGACCCCCTAATGTAAATTTCTCTTTGTACTCAGAATGAGTCAATGAATTGGTCAGGATTTCGGAAAAACCTTTTCCTGCGAGATAGCGGGATAGGTCTTCTAATACGCGATAAGGCTCATGCTCATTGAATTCTGCAAGATAATCAGCTGAAAATTCCTCATCCAGCTCCACCTCATTGAAACCATAAATCCTCAATACTTCTTCAACTAAATCGGCAGGACGGGTGACATCTGAACGGTATGGAGGCACTACCGCTACAAATTCTTTATCAGAAACACTGTTGGTTTTTATATCTAACCAATTTAGAATTTCAATAATCAGATCATTCGGAAGTTTTTTCCCAATCAATCTGTGAAAACTATAAAAAGGGATAGGTATTTTCTTCGAAACTATGGGTTTAGGATATATATCTATTACTTCTGAGGCTGCGTATCCACCTGCTATTTCTAAGATGAGGGAAACAGCCATACATAAAGCTTTGGTTGTCATCTCAGGGTCTGTACCTCTTTCATATCTAAACGATGCATCCGTTGATAATCCATGTCTTAAAGCAGTTGCGCGAACCGAATCAGGAGAGAAATAAGCTACTTCAAGAAATATATTTTTAGTTTGCTCTTTCACACCAGATTTAGCTCCTCCGAATACTCCTGCGATACACATGCCAGTGGCTTCGCCGTCACAGATCATTAAATCATCTTGATGTAATTCTCGCTTTTTGCCGTCTAGTGTAGTGAATCTAGTATTGCCTGGAAGTGTTTTCACTAAAACTTTACCCTTCTTGATCTCATCTGCATCGAAAGCATGCATCGGCTGACCAATAGCATGAAGGCAGTAATTTGTAATGTCAACAACGTTGTTTATAGGTTCAAGCCCAATAGATCGAAGCCTCCATTGTAGCCAATCTGGTGAATTAGCCACCTTTACATTCCTGATAGTAATGCCGGAGTACCTCGGACAAGCTTCAGAAGCTTCCACTTCTACGTTGATAGGATTATCGTTTTTTATTTTAAAATTTTTAAATTGGGGAAATAACAGTTTCTTTCTGAAATAAGCACTCAGGTCTCGTGCAGTTCCCAAATGTGAGGCGGCATCTCCACGGTTGGGCGTTAATCCTATTTCGATAATGTGATCTTCCCCTGTCTCAAACAGTTCAATAGCGGGTGTACCATTTGGTCTATCCGTATCCAATACCAGGATTCCATCATGACCCGATCCCAAACCGATCTCGTCTTCTGCACAAATCATTCCCTCGGAGACCTCCCCTCTAATTTTTATATTTTTAATTTTAAAAGGATCACCGGAGACAGGATAGATAGTGGAGCCAATGGTAGCAACTAAGATCTTTTGCCCAGTTGCAATATTAGGAGCGCCGCAAACAATAGGAGACAATAAATCTGCTCCGATATCTACTCTGGTAGTTTTCAACTTATCCGCATTAGGATGCTGCTCACAGGAAACCACCTCTCCAACAACAATTCCCTTTAAACCACCTGGAATCTTCTCTACTTTTTCAACGCCTTCAACTTCCAGTCCGGTCTGGGTAAGGATTTCGCTGATTTCTTGGGGGCTTTCGTTGAAATCTATAAACTCTTTCAACCAATTATAAGATACCTTCATGCTTGTTCTTAATTCGAATTAAGAGCGCAAAAATAGGAAAGTGGATTCTTATAATAGCCCGAGAAGGAAGCCCAGCAAGGCAGTCAAGTTTATAATAAACGAACAATATAAATGAATAAATCCTTACTAAGGGATATTTGAAGTTTATATGTGGTTTTTGATTTACCCGAAAAATTCCGGTGTTATTCATTGAGACGATGTAACAGCGTTTTGATTACAAATAAATTTTATGTCAATCCGCAATGCTCAGGTGGGTCAATTTCACCCGGAATAGTAATAGGAGGCAATTGGTTTCGAATGAGAGAACAACATCGTTCCCCAAATTTGAGGAATCAAAAATCATTCAGTATGAATAGTAGAATCCTTTGAAAAACCCACCTTTTGGCCCAACTCTTCGTTACTCAAAATTTCAAAAGCCTCATTTACGACTGGTAAACTACGTTTTAGAAATTATGAAAGCCTCGATTTGAACTAAAAATCCAGTTTTGCAAAAGATGTTATTCAACTATTCTAAATCAATTACTTGAATCAATCCGCTACTAGTTGTGGTGAATCATCCTATCTACTTACCACTAGTTCATTCATTAGATCACAAAAAAATGCAGCATGAAATGTCTCTTTTAAGACTAATAGTATCCTATACGGGATACATGTTTTTTCAGGCGCCATTCAGCGTTTCAAAGCCCTGATTATTTTCTCAATCAGAGTTTTATATTACATCCAAAATTCGGGTAGGATCAAATCACCATTTTAACTTATAGGCTTGCATGGCTGCCGCGGGAAGTTAGCTGCTCTATGTTATTTCTACAATGTCTTGAAATCCGGGTTAAGATTCTGAATCCTTCTCAGCGTTCCCTTGACAGGATATTAGATAATAAAACGTGAAAAAGTATCTAATTAAGCCGTGTATAGCCGTTCGTAGTATTCTTCCAGCATACGTTTAACGGAAAACTGTTCCTTTGTACTAAGGATACTTGCTTTCATCATTTCAACCCACTTTACTTTATTATCATAATAGGTGGGAATCACCTCATGCAAGAGCACTTCGTAGAGCGCATTAACATCATGTTTGTCTTGATTCTTTTCTTCTTCACTCTCAAATCCATCTCCAAATTGCCAGCCATTGACTCCATGATCGCAGGCCTCTGGCCACCACCCGTCAAGGATGCTAAGGTTCAATACCCCGTTCATTGCTGCCTTCATGCCAGAAGTGCCACTGGCTTCTTTAGGTCTTCGCGGGTTGTTTAACCAGATATCCGAACCACCGGTTAGCAGCGCCCCTACTTCCATATTGTAATTCTGAAGAAATACTACTGAATTCGGGTATTCTCGCGTTAGTAAAACAATGCTCTGGATAATCTCCTTACCTGCATCATCAAGGGGATGTGCCCTACCGGAGAATATAATCTGCAATTTGCCCTCTTGCAATAATGGAGATACAATCTCGCGTTTTGTGAATATCAGGTCACTACGTTTATATGCCACAGCCCGCCTGGAAAAACCAATTGTAAGTACCTCTGGATTTAGCGATACCCCATTGTTTTCTTTCACATAGTCAATGAGTTTATGTTTATTTTCCATATGAATGGTCCAAAGGTCGCTGCCGTCTTCCGCTGCTTTGATCATCCGTTCGTCTACCCAGGTTGGAATATGTATTCCATTGGTTATCCCGATGATATTGGCGCGATCCTCAATCTTTTCCCACATTTTATTAGCGGTTTCATTGTGCAATTGTGCCACAGCATTTGCCTTTTTGGACATGCGAAGCGCGCCAACGGTCATATTAAATGGACTGCCGCCCAAAGCTCTCAATTGGGACCTGTTAAACACTTTATTGTTAGCACCCATATACATGAGCCTGTCAATTGTATGGGATTCATTGCCTTGAACGACAGGTGTGTGGGTGGTAAAAGCAATTTCATTTCTTGTTAAGGTGAATGCTTCTTCATATGTTTTCCCTGTTTCCATTTTTTCACGGATCAACTCAAAACCTGCAAATAAAGCATGCCCTTCGTTAAAATGATAGACATCTATAGCTATACCTAGCTTTCGTAGTGCACGAATCCCTCCAATGCCAAGAACCATCTCCTGAGCCACTCTTTCTTCTTCAAACCAGCCATATAACTGCCCAGTGATCCAAGGATCGTTATTACCATCTACATTTGTGTCAAGCAGATATAGATCTACAATACCAAAATTGTCACATTTCCATACCTTGCATTTTACTTTACGTTTTCTGATGACTACCTCTACCTCTACTCCGGTATCTTCCAGAAAATCGTATGTGTAGTTGTGATAAGTATCGTAAGGCTTACCCTCACTATCCAGCACTTGATCCGTGTAGCCTTGTTTCCAAAGAATGCCCAAACCAATAATTGGGAAATCATTATCTTTTGCACCTTTAAGGTAATCACCAGCCAGGATACCAAGGCCTCCGGCATAAAGTTTGACATCGGTTTGCAGAGCATACTCCATACAGAAATAGGCCACTTTAGGAAGGGTATTTTTTGTAGACATCGTCTTGTTTTTAATTGACACTAATTTGATGAATTGGACTCGGTATAAAAAGAAACTTAAAGAGTATTATTACAATAGTTAAAATCTAGGCGCCTGCACATTAAGTTATAGCGACATCTTAAGATTCTTTCCTTGTGAAAGATGCTCTCGTGATCGGCTAACTGTTCCTGTCGAGTGGGCTCTTTCGAAACCTAGACCGTATATATGTGTAGCACTTATAAAAAAGGAGCATAATAATATTCCCAAGATGTCTATCCTAGATACTGTTTGGATCAAAGTAATTCGAAAATTATTGACCCTAATTATTGTCTAATTTACCATCCGTAAATCAATAAAAGATCTTACTATCTTTATCTAAGTTGTCTTGATTTTGTAGAACTTTTTTCTATGCATCGATTTTCCATTATTTCTTTGTAGTATGTTCCTAGGACAAATTACTTCACTTCTCTTCTTTTTCATCCAGTTTTTATTGTTTGGTACCCTTGATCGAATACAGAAAGCGATGGAAAAGGGTGAGTATGAAAAAGCGGTAGCGCTTATTACAAAAGGATATCAAAAAGAACCTAATAACCCTGGTATCTCCTATTTTCATGCAATGCTATTATTTGATAGGAATTACCATTTATTCAATCCTGATTCTGCTCGGATTGTAATAGCAAAGTCTATTGAAAAGTATAATAATGCGCCTGCTGAGTTAATAGATAAGCTGGTTGAAGAATCTATCACTGAAAATGATTTAAGCACACTAACCAACGCTATTAGCGACTATCTTTTTCAAGAAACACTTGATCACATCTCGGTTTCTGGAATAAATAACTATCTAGGTAAGTATCCCAACACCATTCACAAGCAGGTTCTGATTTTTAAACGAGATAGTATCGCATTCAATCGCGTGAAAGCTGAAAATACTGAGACCGGATACTTATCATTCATTGATAATTATTCTACTTCCGTCTTCAAATCAAAGGTTGATTCACTGCTTGATGAATTGAGATATGATGAGCTAAAAGAAAATGGAGAACTGAAGGATTACTATGAATTTCAAAAGAAATATCCAATTTCTCTTAGAATAGGAGAAGTAGAGGAATATATTTTAAAGATAGCTACAGCTACGCAAGACCTTCCATCCCTTAAAAGGATCATTCTTACAGCACAGACGAAAAAATGGAAAAAAAGGGCCGCAGATGTGCTTTATTATTTGACTGAAGAAGACATTCTTGAATTACATCCTAACAAAGACTCAATTTCTCACGTAATGGAGCTTTCAAAAAAAACACTGTTTCCCACAATGAGTGAGGAAGGTCTTTTCGGTTTTCAAAATACAACCGGCAGTGTTCAGATACCATTTAGATACAACACTATTCAGGATAAAATAAAATGTTATTTATTGAAAGACAATTGGATTTTCGTAGTAGAAAATGGTCAAGGAAAAATCATTCTTAAAGAAAATAAAGTGATCATAGACCAGGCAGAAGACTATAGAAGTGTATCAGAGAGTGTAGGAATGGTTAAGCAAAATGGAAAGTGGTACCTCTACCACAAAAGTGGATATCTGATTATAGAACAAGCTATTCAAGCTGCTAAGGTTATTGAGAATAGCTGGATCAAAGTAAGCAAGAATGGAAAGTGGGGGTTGTATACATTGATGGGCGCTGCAATAGCTGAAATGAACTATGATGATATTTATGTATTAGGACCATTCTGGGTTTTTGAAAAAAACGGGCTGTTAGCAGTATACACAACGAACAAAATACTCAAAGAATTTGATGGAAAAGGGCTTTCACTAGCGTTTGAGTTTGATGACCTGGAGTTAGTAGCAGAAAATAGACTGATAGGCTTCAAGGGAGACCAAGAATGCTTGATAGATCATAATCTGGAATTTCTCATTCCTTTGGGAGACCATGAAATCATTCCTGATCCTGCTGGCTGGCACATAAAATCTAATGAAGGTTACTACTTATACGAAAACAACGATGAGAGAATTTCGGATAGAAAATATCCATCTTTAGCATTAAATGAAGGATGGCTTGCCTTACAAACGGAAAATGACTGGATTCTTATCTCGCGGGAAGGCCACATGAATCCGCAAAGAGACTTCGATTCCATCAAGCTTATCAACAAATATGCGGCACTAACCTCAAAAGGGAATGAGTCAACTCTTACCTTCACAAGCGGAGCAAAAATCAGTTTGGAGAAACATAAAATTCAGACGTTTGCAAACCAGCAAGAGTTTTTAATGATTAGTAGTGAAGGTGTATTAAGTCTTTACAATCATAAAGGTGAGGGTGTATTTGATGGTCAGTATGACGAAATAAGCTTTTTAAATGACTCGCTTTTAAAAGTCACTTCTCGGGGCAAACAAGGAATCATTAAAACAAATGGAGAATTTTTGCTAGATCCAATCTTCAATACCATTGATGAAAAAGATGGACTGATATTGACTTTGTATAAAGGAAAGATTGGCTGCTATGATCTCTCTAAAAATGTGCTGATTTCAACCGATTATGAAGCCAGGATATTAAAAATCGGTGAATATTATCTTGTGAAAAAAGAAGATCATTATGGAGTTATAAATTCCAATGAAAAAGAAATACTTTCCTTTACTTATGATGAAATAAGACAATGGAACGATTCTTCCTTCTTAGTGACACAAAGTGAATTACAATCTATAATCAACAGTAGGGAGGAGATACTTATAGGAAACATCGAAAAATTAAATTCACTTTTTGAAGATGGCAACGAGTGCATTTTTAAATATATGGAAAATGGAAAATTTGGACTTTTAAGCAACAAAAAAGGGACCCTTCTTAAAGCAGAATTCACAGATATACTCAACATTGAGGGAAACAAAGATCCATTATTTTTTGCTGATCAGCATTTGAGCAATGCCAAGTATCATGTGGTTAGTTACATTGATAGGTCAGGAAAACTCATTTTCTCAAAAGCATACCGAAGTGAAATATTTGATAAAATACTTTGCGAAGATTAGGCTAAATAATGATACAAATTCATTATTTGCTTGATAATAGACTGTTTATTGTCATTCTGAACCACAAAATCCGCTAGATCTATTTTCTTCTTATCTTCCATTTGTTGGTTCATGATTTCTTTTACTGATGTTTCAGTTCTATAATCATCACGACTAATCACTCGCTGTATTCTTATTTCCTTAGGTGCAGTAACTAAAATAGTTAGATCCATTTCCTTGTAAGAACCAACTTCAAAGAGAAGAGCGGACTCATCAAACAAAATCTTCTCTTGATTATTTTCCAAGATCCATTTTTGCAGATCTATGGCCACAGCAGGATGTACCAGTTCATTCAATTTTTCCAACAGATCAGGTGATTTAAAAACCAAATTACCAATATATTTCTTATTCAGCGTGTTTTCAAAATAAGCATTATTGCCGAATAATGTACGTATTCCCCTTTTTAAAGAGGCCTCATGGTTCATTAGCCATTTGCCACGATCATCCGCATAATAAACCTTGTGCCCAAGCAACTCGAAAACTTTGCAGACCGTACTCTTCCCAGATCCAATACCTCCGGTAATTCCTATTAGTTTTGGTCTAATGAGCATAAAAAATAAGTAAAGTGTCTGGATCCACCTCCACCTCTAGTGCTTCTTCGGGATAGACTACCAACATAACGGGCACGGTAGAATCCGCTTTATTTGTCATACCATAATCTGCAATAACTTTAAAATCACTGGCAAAAAAGTCTGTCTCCAAAGATTCCCTCACCACGAATTGCAAATTCACATTGGGATCTAGCACATATACGGAAGAATCTCGAGGAAAATCAATCATTTCCACAGATGTCTCGATCTTAAACTTACTAAACCTTGCCACTTGGAATGTTGCATTCACAAAAGAAGGTTCCGAGTAAATTTCAAATCCTTTTGGAAAGTCCAAACCTACCAGTTCATTAAAGTTTTCATCTATCTCTTCTGCTTCAAGATTGATAGAACAAACATAGCTAAGTGTATCTAAAAAGCTAGTAGGGCCATAAATAACAGCAGTATCAGGATCTAGGATAACGGATGAGATAATTCGATAATCATCTTCAAGGCTTATCTTGGTCGAATCCACTGCTAATTTTACTTTTTTGGAAGATTTCCGGTCTATGTCAATGAAAAGGGTATCTGTAAACAAAAAGTTGACCCGATATTGATTCAACTCTTCGGTGAGGATAGGTAGGAGGGTAGATCTTGCCAAAAAACGAATGGCTGCCGGATTTTCCAGTTCAATTAAAACAGGGCCGCTCCCGAACCAAAAAGACTCTTTAAACAAATCCCATCCACCACCAGATACCTCGATATCCACATTCTTTGGTAACTGCCTTACAGCGATTAAACTATCAGTATCGAAAACAAACTCAATGGGATACTTTATTCTGTAGCTATACTGTTTGCCCAAAGCACTAAAAAACCAAAAAGTAGCTGCGCCTATGAAAGACAAGATAACTACCTTCCAGCTAATAATTTTTTCAGGCTTAGACATTATTTAACTCTTCTTGGCGGTTTTACTAGGTTTACCATTCAGTCGCTTACTTGCTTCTAAGGATAGAGAAGATTTTTCTATTAAAAGTTTAGTGCCGCGGTCTACGTCTAGCAAAACCGTAGAATCTGAGACCTCTACTATTTTCCCATGGATACCTCCTACTGTGACCACCATTTCTCCTTTTTTTATTTCTTCCAGGTATTTTTTGGTTTCTTTTTGCTTTCGCTGTTGAGGACGAATAAAAAAGAAATAAAAGATAGCAATCATACCTATGATTGGTAAAAATGAGGTGAAATCACTTCCTCCTATTTGTAATAAAACAATGTTCATTTATTGATGATTTAAAACAAAAAAGCCCTCGACAAAGAAGTCGAGGGGCAGGTTAATAAAAATGATATGCGATCTGGATGCTTACTCCCCTTCCTTCACTACGTTAACTTTGATCCTTAGTCTGTGTGTTGCAGGCCACGTATTAGCAGTTAATGTCACCGTTTTATTTTGTATACCTGGCTTATTTTTACTGTTAAAACGCACCTTAATTTCTCCTTCACCCCCAACTGGAATTGGCTCAGTTGGTTTCTCAGGTATGGTACAGCCACAAGTAGCTTTGGCATCAGAAATGATAAGGGGAGCTTCTCCAGTGTTTGTAAATTTGAAAATATGCTCAACTACATCGCCGTCTTTAATCGTACCGAAATCATGAAGATCTTCTTCAAACTTGAAAGACGGAAGTGGTCCTTCGGGTTTCTCAGCCGGAGTGGCTGGAACTGAAGAGCTTGTGGTGCTGCTTGCTGCAATAGGTTGAGCAGTACTTGCAGTCGAAGTAACACTTCCTTTACCTTTACCCTCCAACGCTGCTATTCTACCTTCCAACTTAGTTATTCTTGATTCAAGCTCTTTGTTCCCACAACTCACTACAGTGGCTACAGCTATGAATCCTAAAACAATTTTAGTTACTTTCATTTTTTACAATTTTAATACTTTTATTTACAAAATTAAGAAAGTTAATGCTTTAAATGGGCCTAAGGGACTCAATGATAAGTTAAAGATACAATTTAATCTTCCTTTATCTGATCAATAAGGCCATTTACATCTTCAAGCAATTGCTCAGCCTTATCCTTGGCATCTTGAACAATTTTTTCTCCTTGATTTTTTGCTTCGTTCCCTAAAGTATTTTTATCGTCAACAAACTCATTAATAAAGCCTTCTAGCTGTTTTTTCAGCTTATCTAATTGGAAACTTACTTTATCTCTTGTATTTGTCCCTTTATCTGGCGCATACAATATACCAAGCACTCCTCCTGTAATAGTACCTAAGAGAAATGCTAAAAATGAACCCACTGATTTACTCATGATGATGATTTTATCTGTTATCAATAAGACCTCTACCGCTCTTACGAATTTTGCCTTTCGAAGTTAGTTCGTTTGAGAGGACATCCAAAACACCGTTTACAAATTGTTTGCTTTTAGGCGTACTATACGTTTTTGAAATTTCAATGGCCTCATTGATAGTGACTTTGACAGGGATACTCGGCGAGTTCATCATCTCTATAAGCGCAAGCTTAAGTATTACCCGGTCGGTCAAGGCAATACGTTCTACATCCCAGTTTTTGGCTCTTTTCTGGATAAGGTTCTCTAAAAAATCATTTTGCTCAATGATATCTGAGAATAGCCGCTCTAGGAACTGGAAATCGTCCTCTCCATTTTTTGTAAGCTCCGCTAATTCCATTCCAGTCCCTTCTTGCAATGATTTGATCGTCTTTATAATCATGCTTTTTATGATAGGCTGATTTTCCGACCAGTGAAGATTATTGTCTTCTAGATAAGACAGAATAATTTCATTTTTAAAGACTCCTCTTTTGAAAAACTCCATCACAACATTTCCTTCCGGATCCTCTTGAGTAGAATCAAAAAAAGGGGCAAGGGACTCGGCTGTGCGGATCTGCTCTCTATACCAGATTTTAATTTCGTCCTGCTCATTCGCCCAACTTATACGTTCTTTGGCCACTTCTCTGGAAAGTGCTTTAGAATTTTTTAAATGATTGACAAGATCATCATCAATAAATGGAAAAGACTTCCCGGCTTTGGCAATGTAGGCTTTCTCTTCTTTCTCTTTTTCTAGTTTTTCCCGATGTTCAATCTCTAGCGGAAGCACTAAAATTTTCAAATAAGTATCATAAATCCTTCGAGCCTCTTTCATCATTTCGTCCTTCCTCGATCTTGCCTCTTTGATTAAAGAATCTTTTAATGATTGGAGCGCGTTATTAACATTAGAAAGTACCTCATCATCAACCTTTTCAAAAGTTTCCACCTCTTTTTTAAGGATATTCTGATTAAACAATCTAATGGCTTGTTTTTTTCGTGTCTCAAATAATCCTTTTTCGGCAAAATCATGTTTTGCCGGATCTAATGAGTGAATTTTCCTTAATTCCTCTCTTTTTGCCTCTTTCAAAGATTCTAGAGCGGTGAAATAGCCATAAAGGGCTTGCATTGCTTTTACTCTTAAAATTCTGCGGTTTAACATGTAAAACGATGATTAATCCACTTTTCTGAGCAGAAAAATGAGTCTTTAAAAGTTATTCTCCAAGTTTTCTTTACCTACTTTTTTTATTTCTTCAAGTACTACGGTCAAATCTAACTCTTATATGTAAACATCATTGCTTTTAAAATGATGGATACCTGCTATAGAATTTTACTTTACTTCTTTATATCTAAGACTTGTTATGAACTTTAATCTAATTTTAAACCTTCTCAAAAAGTTAAAGTTCTATGTTCTAAACCACTTTTAAGATGTTAAGTTTTTAAACTAACTCATTATCAGTGATTTATAAAATTTCGTGAAAGACTTAAAACACCTCAACAAGTATTTAGCAAACTATAAATTCCATCTGATTTTTGGTTCTTTTTTTATTATAACGGGAAATTTTTTTGTAATTGTCCCTGCAGTGGTTGTAAGGTATGCTTTTGATATAATTGGGCGTAGTTACGAATTATTTTCTTCTTTCGATGACTTTAGACTTCAGTCTAAAACCATTGAAATAATAGGGACAAGTGTATTTATTCTTGCAGTCCTTATTTTAGTTTCAGCTCTACTCAGAGGGGTTCTCCTGTTCTTTATGCGTCAATATATCATAGTCATGTCAAGGCATGTGGAATATGACTTGAAAAACGAAATCTTTGAACACTATCAATCACTTCCACTAAGTTTTTATAAAAAAAACAATACCGGTGATTTAATGGCTAGGATATCCGAGGATGTCAGTAAAGTTAGAATGTACGTAGGACCAGCCCTTATGTATGGAATCAATTTATTTACGCTTTTCGTCATGGTCATCCCATACATGATTTCCATCAATCCCGTACTTACTTTTTATTCTTTACTTCCACTACCTGTTCTTTCAGTAAGTATTTATTTTGTTAGCAATATCATCAATAAAAGATCCACAGAGATCCAAGAAAGTCTTTCAGGACTTTCAACTTTTGTGCAAGAGGCATTTTCTGGAATTAGAGTAATAAAGGCGTTTGTAAGAGAAGAGGAAATGACGTCCATTTTTGAAAAAGAAAGTGTGGAATATAAAAACAGATCTTTGAAGTTGGCTTTTGTTCAAGCGCTATTTATGCCTTTGATAATGGGACTCATTGGTCTGAGCGTAATATTGACAATTTATGTTGGTTCAATCCAGGTCTTTAATGGTGAAGTAAGTACAGGAAATATCGCTGAGTTCATCATTTACGTAAATATGCTCACTTGGCCAGTGACTGCCTTAGGATGGATTACATCGATTATTCAGAGAGCCGCAGCTTCGCAGAGACGAATCAACGAATTTCTTAACACCAAAACAGATATTATATCTGAAAGGGATCTTAAAATAGAGCTAAAAGGTAAAATAGTGTTTGATGATGTAAGTTTTACCTATCCTGACTCTGGCATTAAAGCACTAAAGAACGTTTCTTTTGATGTAGTTCCCGGAGAATCCATCGCCTTTGTTGGAACTACTGGATCTGGTAAAAGTACCATTGCCCATATAGTTTGCCGATTGTACGATATCACTGAAGGTAACCTTTCTATTGATGGAGTGAATATTAGGGATTTTGATCTTTCCTCTCTAAGAAGCCAAATAGGTTATGTGCCTCAGGACGTTTTCCTATTCTCAGATACCATCGAAAATAATATCTCTTTTGGCAATAAAGAAATGAGTATAAGTGAGATAAAACAAGCTGCTAAAACTGCTGATGTATTAGAAAATATTAGGGAATTCAAAGATGGCTTTCAAACCCAATTAGGTGAAAGAGGTATCACATTATCTGGTGGTCAGAAACAAAGGGTCTCTATAGCCCGGGCGATTGCTCGAGAACCTAAAATCTTAATATTGGATGATGCACTGTCAGCAGTAGATACTAAAACGGAACATTCCATTCTAAATGCTATGCAGCACATCATGAAAGGGAGAACCTCTATCATTATATCTCATAGGATATCTTCTGCTAAACTTGCCGATAAAGTGGTGATGCTGGACAATGGAGCAGTGATTGAAAGCGGGACTCACAATGAATTGCTGACAAAAAACGGCGCGTACAAGGCATTGCATGATAAACAATTAGCAAGTGAAGAAATTCCATATTAGCTTGGATTATTCACCACAACTAGTGGCGGGGTGATTCAAGTAATTGATTTACCCGTAGTTGAATGGCCTCCTTTGCAAAACTGGATTTTTGGTCAAATCGAGGCTTTCAGAATTTCAAAAACGTAGTTTACTGGTCGTAAATGAGACTTTTGAAATTTTGAATGAGAAGACAATATCGTTTCCCAAATTTGAGGAATCAAAAATTATTCAGTATTGAATGTTAGCATCCTTTGAAAAACCCGCCTTTTGGGCCAACGCTTCGTTACTCAAAATTTCAAAAGTCTCATTTACGACCAGTAAACTACGTTTTTGAAATTCTGAAAGCCTCGATTTGACCAAAAATCCAGTTTTGCAAAGGAGGCCATTCAACTACGGGTAAAT
>JBCCLN010000033.1:0-23722 GCA_039026865.1 Bacteroidota bacterium
TTTGAAATTCGGGTTGGATAAAGTAGGCATAAAAAAATCAGCAGATTTCTGAATCCGAATGTGCTCATCTATGCATGCTAACCCCCATTTTTCATATTTACTAAGTGTCTAGCTCAATAAAAAGATTTAAAGATCTCTCCTGCTTGCTTGATTTTTTTACCTGTGATATTGCCTAGTCCATCATAACTCGCGTATTTATAGAGATCGTGTAATGTAGGATAGTTAAATACCGTCCCAATGATGGCATCAAGTGTTTTTTGCGCTATTACCAATTCCATGCCGTAGTGAATAAGCTCGGTAGCTTGCTTTCCAATGATATGGATCCCTTTGATCACTTTATCTGATTTAGAAAAGACCAGTTTTAAAAATCCGTTATCCCGATCACCCATGATCATTCCTCGCGAGGTATCTCTGTAGTAACTTACGCCAACACCATAATTCAACCCTTGCTCTTTTGCCTGATTTTCAGTCATTCCAACCATGCTCACCTCCGGAACTGTGTAGATGCCATAAGGAAAAATATCAGCAAGAACGTCTAAATCAGAAGTTTTGAACATGTGTGAAACCGCAATACGACCCTGTTCCATACTTGTACTTGCTAAGGCAGGGAAACCAATCACATCTCCAACTGCATAGATATTAGGAATATTTGTTTGATATTTCTCATTTACTAAAACGGTTTCACGCTTCCCGGTCTTCAGACCAATTCCTTCGCAGTTCAATCCCTTGATGTTGCCGCTCCTACCTGCGGCAAACAAAAACATATCTACTTTTAATGTTTCTCCGGTTTTTAATGTTAATGACAAAAGATCAGATTCGTCTTCCGAGACGTGAAAATTATCGATAGAATTGTTGAAAAGGATGGTAATTCCTTTCTCTTTCATTTGCTCCACCAAGGCATTGGAAATGTCTTCATCAAGAAAGCCGAGTATTTTATTTCGATCATTGACGATGTAGGTTTTTACACCCATCGCTGCAAAGATGGTTGCATATTCACACCCAATTACTCCTGCGCCCAACACACATATGGATTTAGGGAACCTTCTTATTTTCAAAATAGAATCAGAGTCGTGCACTCGATGGTTATCAAAAGGAATAGTAGATGGCTGATAAGGATAGGAGCCGGTAGCTATGAGAATCTGGTCTCCTTCAATGATCTGTTCTATAGATCCCGAAATCTTTATTTGATGTTTACTTTCAAAGCTTGCAAATCCCTCAAAAACCGCAACACCATGCTTTTCAAGATTGTATTTCACTATCTTGTCCTTTTGAGAGGCGACAATGTTTTTTCGATATAGAAAATCAGTAACCCCTGTTTCCCTACCAAGCTCTTTGTCAACCCCGAATATTCCTTTTTGATAAATTCCGGAGAGATACAATGCGGTCTCCTTTAGTGTCTTTGACGGCAATGTTCCGGTGTGTACTCCTGCCCCTCCATATTTCTCTTCTTTTTCTATGAGCGCAACCTTATATCCAAAATAAGCTGCTTTTACAGCTGCTTTTTCTCCTGCGGGCCCAGATCCAATGACGATGAGATCAAAAGTTTTCATGGTTTTAATATCGCTTTATTTCCTAAGAATTATTTATTTACCATATTAGAAGATGTATTCCAAATTTTAATATCTGATTTAAGATAGCTTGCAGATTTATTCAATAGTATGGCAACTCCTCTGTCGCCTGGGTTTTTATCAACTAGTTTTTGAAGGATCTTTTTTGCTTGTTCAATATGATTTGCATCTAAGAGTTGCATTGCCTCTTCATACATCATAAGCCCATCTATTTTTAATCTATCGAAGGGATCTATAAGCTCATAAATTGAATTGGTATTTGATTTTCCCTTAACTCTGACCTGGTCTAAAAACCGATAGTAAATTCCGTTGGAATTCTGAACTTTTGAGAGAGTATATCCAGTGAAGATAGCCTTAGCTCCATAATATTTGGTTAGCCCTTCTACTCTGGAGGCTGTATTTACCGCGTCTGAAATTACCGTTGTTTCTAAATGGTGAGCATGTCCGATGGTGCCTAAAATAAGGTTTCCGGTATGGAAGCCGGTGCCAATATGTATCGTGCTTTTACCTCGTTTTTTCAGTTCGGAATTAAATTCTTCTACAAACCGTTCGAAAGCCAGCGTTGCATGGATAGCGCCATCGGGGGAGCCGGGAAACAGTGCCATAACGGAATCCCCAACGAACTTATCAATGAAACCACCGTGTTCTTTAATGATAGGGACAATCCCATTTAGATAACTGTTAATAAAATCAAAATTTTGCTGTGGGTCCAGTCCTTCTGATATTTTGGTAAAATCTCGAATATCAGAAAACATCACCGTCATTTCTTGTTCCACATGATCTCCAAGATTGACTTCCTCAATTCCTTCTTTGCCCAGACGATCTAGAAATTCACTAGGAACGAATCTACTGTTTGCTTCACTTAAACTTATGAGACGTTGGTTCGCTTTAGCTAATTCTTTGGTTCGCTCCTCTACTTTTTGCTTGAAGAATTTCATTTGAGAAATGACTTCATCTTTTAATACAGAAAAATTTTGTGTGAGACTCCCTATTTCGTCCTTAGATTGTATTATCGGATGATCTGTTTCCAGGGTGAAATTACTTTCCACAAATCGAGTGATGTGATTGGTCAATTCTGTTAATGGCTTCGTTATTTTTCTGGCTATCAGCGCGCTGATGACAATACTCACTATCAACAACACTATAACCGTAATTCCAAAATAGAGAGTAAGCCTGTCAAAGGCCTTTCTAGACCATTCACGAGTGGCTTCTACTACATTGCCAAAGTTGGCTTCCAAGGAAAATATCTGCTCATCCAGTTGTTTTTTTAGGCCTGTATTATCCTTAATGCCGATCAATTTATCAAGAGATACCAGCTCATTGAACTTTTGTTGATAACCGTTTAACCTACTTAAAACAGATTCTCCCATTACTCTATCAAAGCTGCCAGAGAGGATTTGATGCTTTAATCTATTGACCTCGAGGTTTAGCCTATCTATATAAGCTTGTTCATTTCGTATAATGTAATCTTTTTCATGTCTTCTTAAAGAAAGAATATCTTTTGTGCGTAATAAATTATTTTCCTCCAACCAATGAACATCTTCTCGCATCAATCCCTCTAAATTGAAATCTTTATAACCTCTTTCTCCTATTTTATTTACCAGGATTTTGAATAATGAATCAGATTCATTGATTGCATTTTTTTGACTTATAATTGCCTGACCAAGGTTTTCCTCATTTGGTAATTTTAAGTTTTCCAGAAGTTGCTGTGTACTATCTAGTAGGGTTTCATACCGATCTAAATATTGACTCTCAGAGGTTTGAAAATAAGATTCATTTTTTGTTTCATAGCTAAAAAAATCTTGCTGTGCTTTGACGCTTTTAAGAAGTAAAACATAAGATTGATCGACCAAATCAGCATTATTAAAAATTGATTCTCGCTCATTGATATATGCGAAAGAAAGAGCAATAACCAGCACACTGGAACTTATGAATACAAGAAACCAAAAAAGCAATCGATGTCTAAAAGTTCGGAACATAACCTATCAAGTTATAGTATCAATTGATTAACATAAGAATGTCTTTTTTTACCATTGTGTTAACAATTTGGTGCAAATTTTTATTAATGGTAAATTCCGATCGTGACTTTTAGTTTATTCCTCTTTGCTCATTGGGTAGGAGATTTTGTTTTTCAGACGAACAAAATGGCCGTGAATAAAAGTCGTTCGCTAAAATGGTTAGTCGTTCACGTATTGACTTATACGCTTATACTGGCCGTGTTTTCACTTTTTCTACTGCCTGTAATCGCTTTAGAGTTTCTTTTGATAAACGGAGTATTTCATTTATTGACAGATTTTTTTACCAGCAGGTTGGCTGCAAAATATCAAGTTAATCTCAGAATATTTTATCTGATTATTGGTTTTGATCAGTTCATACATGTAGCCACGATCTATTGGACCGTAGAATGGTTCATAGTGTAATTTCCTCAATCAGGCAGCCAGAGTTTCCGCTTTATGGGTTAAGTTTTGAGTCCAATGATCATTACATCGTCATTCTGACCATTAACCCCTGTCCATTGCCTGAGATAATTTAAGGTCTGTGTTTTTTGCTCGGTCATCTCCATCATCCTGTTTTGTCTCCAAAATACTCCAATGTCTTTGGATTTCATTTTACCAAAATGAGTGCCTCCCACCAAATTGAATACCCCTGAACTGCAGAGATAAAAACTTGATTTGGCAATATTTTCAATCGCAATGGAAGAATAACTCACCACCTTATCAGATGATTCTCCAACTTGTTTATCTTCTCCTTCAATGACATTAATGCCTTCTCTGCTTACTTGAATAAGGTCCATATTTGCGCCGGCAAACTCCATGGTCTCAACACTTTTACTGTATTTGACAATTGCAACATTGGCATTGGTATTGAGCAAAATATTGTTTTTATTTTTAAATTGAGCTATTACTTCTCTATGAAGAAACTGAATAATGGATCCAGGAAAATCTATCGAATACTCCTCCACCATTTTCTTAAAGGCATTCATATATATCCTTATCATCATGCTTGCCAAGTGACCTTCTCCTACACAGGTGAATAAAGCAAGATAGATATCAGTTCCCCTAGTATGTAGCCAAAAACCGTCCCCTCCTACTCTTCCTTTTGGATTATTAATCACAAACGCTTCGGAAAAAAATTTGAAAAGCTCTTTTTCATCAGGAAGGACCGAGAAGTAGTTTTTTCTGGTAATATCCTGGATTTTATCTAGATGGTTTAACCAATTTTCGCTCGCGTTCGCTTTTGATTTGTTTAGTCTTTTGTGCATATAATCAGTCTAGTCCTATGACCACATACGCTTCATGTCCATTCCAGTTAATCGGAATAACATAAACCGAAACGTCTTCTGGTATCTCAAGTTCTTCTGGCATTCCCTCAAAAACGGTAGGAACAGAAATCATAAAATTAGCTCCTAAGTTGGCTCTTACATTGCCGGCTACAACATTTGATATTTCGCCGGCCATATCCAAGATGTCCTCAGTAGAGGGATTTTCAATTCCAATAAATAGATTGATAAGATCGGCAAACATCTCCTTATCGGCAGAAATATAAACAAATCCTTTTCTCCCACCGGATATCCCAATCATTCCAGTGTAATCTTTGAGAATCAACCCTGACGATTCCTTTAAGTAAGGAACCTTCATGCTAGAATCAATTTCAGTAAGGTGTTTAAAGTAGTTATTCACTGAGTTGATAAAAAGATTGCAAGTAGCTTCAAAGTCTTCTTTCCTACTATCCATTTTTCTTCAACAATTTATCAAAGGCTTTTGCAAGGTCTTCTGAGTTTACTGGTTTGAACATAAACCCTCTTGCTCCTTTATCCAAAGCAGTAAGCCCCGTGAGTTTATCGGAAAGCGCAGTTATAATCATCACTTTTGCCTTTGGATGAATCTTCATAATTTCTTCCAGGCAAGCGATTCCATCCATTTCTGGCATGGTAATGTCTAATGTGATCACTTCGGGCATTTCATCTTTCACAATTTTTAAGGCTTCTGTTCCATTCGCTGCCTGGCCTATGATTTCCAAATCATATTCTTTCAGATTTTTTTCAATGGTTCTCCGCATCACAGAAGAATCATCTACGATCAGCAATCTTTTTTTCATTCTTCCGTGATGGTGTTTTCTTCCTCTACGGTCTCCTCTAGGTATGGAAACCGTATGGTCATTTCGAACAGTTCACCCGTAACATGAATAATACTGAATGAGCCATTATTTTCAGCAATTAGGTTGCTGATGAGTTGCATACCTTGCCCTCTTCCAGAGTGTTTGTCTGCTTTATCGGTAGTAGAAAAACCTTCCTGGAAAATCATCTTCTTTAGATCTTCTTCTCTCAGGTCTTTTAATCCGGTTTCGGTAACAATGCCATTTTCTACCGCTTTCATTTTGATTTTGTTAAGATCAAGTCCTTTCCCGTCATCGGAATATTTAATAATAAGATCGTGCTCATCGCGATGCATTTCTATCTTGAGCATGCCTACCATTACTTTTCCGTTTTCCATGCGTTCATCCGGTGGCTCTATTCCGTGAACGATGGAATTTTTTATAAGCTGAATCATGATATCTCTAAATGGCTCGATGTATTGCTTGGCAAGAACTACATCTTCTTCATTCTGAAATACCAGCTCCACATTTTTACCTAATTCCTTGCTTAATGTTTCAGCACCCCGCTCAAGTGTATTTACTACCATTACCTTGGCTGCTTCATCCCCCTCAGCGGGTAATTTTTTGTAGATATTGACTATTTTGTTGAGCATTTCAGATATCTCTGCAATCATTCTGTCTGCTTCGTCTACCTCATAGAGCACCGCTAAGAAATCTTTTCCTCGGATTTCTTTTGATTGTAAGGTTATGATCGTCTCCTCGATATCGTGGAATTTATTACCCATGATCTCCATATTAATAACCATGGCGTTACCCTTGAGATTATGAATGACATCGAAGGTGAAATTTAAAAGATCTGAGTACTCATCTGAGTCATTTTGTTCATACCTCTCGGAAATACTCCGAAGCATTTTTTTGGAATTATGAAGGAATCCACGAAGAACCGAGGGATCAATTTTAAGAATGCTTAAAACTCTTTCCGTTTCAAGTTGTTTCTTCTTCTCTGCTTCTTCCAGATGTTGTTGCAGCAAGATAGATTCTGTCTCATCAGAAACAGTCACCATAATATTTGTGATCTTATTCTTTCTGGATATCCGCGTAAAATCAACACGAATATATTTTGTAGATACTATACCATCTTTCTCTGTATGAATTTTAACTTGATCGATAGGATTTAACTGGTTAACTACATCCTCGTCCATATCATCATTAAAGAGGTGTCGCATAAACATTTCCAAGGCCTCCAATTCGCGAGGAAGTATCAATGGCCTCATGAAATTTGAGAAGTTCTCTCCTGCAATACGGTCATTATTGAAAATTTCATTCATTGCCTTTGAATGAAACTTTGAAATCTTATGGTCTTGATCTAAAAGGAAAATTCCCTGCTGGATATTCTCAAAAACAACCAGAGAAACTCCATAGATATTTTTGTACATGAAGTTCGCTTTGTCCCGTTGTTTCCTCAATTGAAAATGAGATTTTCGGATTTCAAAAACCATTTTGTTGTAGGTTTTTGCATATTGCCCCAATTCATCTTTGGTTTTTATTTTCACTTTTTGTGATAAATCACCGGAGGAAATTTTTTTAGTGAAATTTTCAAGAATGCTTACGTTGGTCAGTAGATTGGTTATGATACTGGTCATTAACCATAATGCGAGAATCCCAATAGTGATATCTAAGATCAAAAATGTCCAAAAATTTCTAACCGAACGATTTGAAATTCGCTGTACTGAAGATTGAATTTTGTCTGACATATAATCTTCTACTCTCTTTAAGTAGTTGATTTTAGCGGTGCTTACCTCATACCAATGATCGGGACTTTCTACGAGTGTATCATTTTGAAAGAGGACCTCTCTCATTCTAATTACTTCCTCCACCGCATCTCCGGTAATCAGCCTTCCGTAATAATTGACAAAATCTTCATTTGCTATGATTTTGAATGCATCTAAATAGGTATTTTGATTAGCAACTAAAATGGTAAACCTATTATATAAATCAGAATCCAAACGATTAAGTGAAAAGGCCTGCGTTCCAATAGCTCTTTCCAGGCTGGCACATTCCTTGGATTTAAGGAAATAAATGAGGGCATGCACTTGTTGAGCAACATCCTTGTCTCTGGTCTCATCTATCAGCTTTATGACTGTATTGAGCGCAACATCATTGATGGCAGAAAATCGCTCGATGGATTCTTCAGAAGTGATCTTATGCTGATCAATTTCCGTTCTCAGGATTTCTAAGCGTTGAAAATAGGTATTTAAGCGTCTAAGATCCTCACGGTGAAGATCTATCAAATCATTAAGATGGTTTTCATCCAGCTCTTTTTTATACTGGTTAAGTGTACTATCTGTTTTCTTTCGTTGCTCGGCCATCTTGATATCAAATGATTGTCCTTCATATGCTAAGAATCCAGAAGAAATACTTCTTTCTTTCTGAATTTCGTGAACCACGTGATTGATTTCAATACCTACGATGATTGCCATGTTCAATCGAACAGAATCAGTATAGTCAAGAAAGTGATATCGTACTTGCAAATAGTCAAATGCCAGTATGATGACTATCAGGGGAATAATAATTACTGCAAATTTTTTACGAATGGGCAGGTTATGAAGTCGTTTTATCATTTAAAGTTTAAAAATTAAGTCATTACCTTTTCCACGACTTTGAGGAGATCTTCTTCTGTAAATGGCTTTACGATGTATTCGGACGCTCCCAGAGATAATCCTTTATTTACAACTGTTTGCTGCCCTACAGCACTTACCATTATCACTTTTGATTCCACCCCTTCTTCCTGGATTACCTTCAAAATTTCAAAACCCATCATATCAGGTAAAATATTGTCTAATGTAATCAGGTCTGGCTGTAAAGAACATGCTAAATCTATCGCACTCTCACCATTTTGTGCTTCACCGATTACTTCATATCCTGCACTCTCTATGACAGTTTTGATCAAAGATCTCATGTATATAGAATCATCTACTACTAAAACCGTCTTTCTCATTTTTATTTTGTATTAGTTATTGATGGTTAAAAATTACTTTTGAGAAACAAGGTCTTTAATCTTGTTCACAAATTTATTATGGAATACCCAGATGAAATCCGGGCATATATCTAGTTCTTTTCCGTGAAACATCGCTTTGAAATGTATAATTTGTTCGAATTCACTGCTTGCATCTGCCAGATAATTATTGATTTCTCTTGCTTTGATCACCTTTAATGTAGGAACTTTTCCGAAGATCTCTAGTCCTAAAAAATTCGAAACTTCCGTTATTACGGCTGCAGAAACCATGTTGTCAATCTCTGTTAGAAACCCTAATTTCATAATTGTGCTCTCTTTTGATTCGTCCTCTACGATATTTTTAGGAAGAGATGCCTCATACAGCTTTTTCACTTCTTTTTCAGAAAATATCAAATGGCTGGTTCCCTTTAGTTCGCCCATGAGTTCGGTTTTAATCACATGAACTTCGGATTCATCCCCGCCGAAACGATCTATATCCATATCGGAGGTGCCATATTCTATTTGTTCAATGGAAATGGGGCTTTGCAGGATTTGCTCCATTGATGCTTTTGCCATTGATAGTCCTTCAAAAATAAGTTTAGTGGCAACTTTCAATTCGTTTTCATTCAAATCTGGAATCATTTAGATTATCAGTTGATTGCTAGTTATTGAAAACATTAAAATAATCCATTTTTGCTTATTTGTCTCATTTTTTGTTTTAAATCCTTGAAGCACGCTGGATGATACTATTCCATGGTCTTTATAATAGAGACTAATTTATGATGATCAAGGGGTTTAATGAAGTAATGTTTAGCTCCCAGGTCCAAGGCTTCTTGTTGTGTAGATTGTTGCCCTAATGTGCTTATTATAAGCACAAGGGACTTATTCTTACGTTGTTTTAACGCTTTGAGCACATCTATTCCGGTCATATCAGGAAGAATATAATCAAGCGTGATTATATCTGGTTCTAGTTTTATTGCAAGGTCAATTGCTTTCTCTCCGTTTCCTGCTTCTCCAATTATCTCATAGCCGTGTTGCTCCAAAGTACTTCGGATAGTATTTCTTATATATCTTGAATCATCAACAATGAGGACTTTCATTCTGTCTTTATATCAATGTTTGGATCGGCGCTTATAAATTCTTGTCTTAATATCATAAATATCAAAAAGCTCTTTTCCTTTATCAGGCATAATATCGTAATAACCAATAACAAGAAACCCATCAAACTTCAGAGAACTGTAAAACAGGTTAAGTACCCTTTCTTTTAATGTGTTATCAAAATAAATCATCACATTCCTGCAGAAAATAATGTCGTACTTTTCTTGCATCGGATCGGTAACGAGGTTGTGCTTACTGAAAGTTACATTGGTTTGATACTTTGCTTTGATAGAAGCATAGGTAGTATAAAAATCAAAATAATCATCCATGCCTTTATTTGGGAAAAACTTGAGAAAGGGGAGTAAATATTGCTTCAATAGCACAGATGAGTACTCTCCCTTCCTTGCTTTTCTGAGCGCCTTGGTACTGAGGTCTGTCGCAGTAAGCCGCGAACGGGTGAGTCGTCCTATAGATTCTAGCACAAAAGTCATAGTATATACTTCTTCTCCGGTAGAGCACCCGGAATGCCAAACGCTCAAAGTAGGTCCTGATATCTTGGGTAAGACATCATCTCTCAAACGGATCCATACATCAGGGTTTCTAAATAGTTCGGTAAGATTTACCAAAAGATCATCTATGGCATTTTTAAAAAACTCATTGTCTCTAAGCACCACAGACCATAACTCTAAGACAGTCTGCATTTTATGCTTTATCATCAATCGGACGATACCTCTCTTTAATGAGTTGCGTTCGTAATTTGTGAAGTCAAGTCCATATCTTTTTTTGATAGCTTGCATTAAAGCGATAAGTTCTTCATCGCTAATTATATTGGTGCTAGGAAGTACTATCCCGCTTTGTATTTAAGTGCAGATTGAAAGAACGAATCCATTATCGAGGCTATATCTATTACAGGACACACATTTCCTGATCCTAAAATGGTAGAGCCGCTGAGTAACTTACTTGAATTTAGTGGTTTAGGAAGCTTCTTCTCAATGATCTCTTTCTGTCGTAAAAGCTTATCTACCACTAATCCAATTTTTCTTCCGGAGTGTTTCACTATAATGACATTGAGTTGATTGTCTTCTTCAAGATTTTTTAAAAGCTCTTGATAATGAGTAGAGTTACTCAAGAGATTAAGGTCTGCCATACTAAATAAATCTTTGAGAAAAATAAGTGAAACCGAGGCGTTGTTGTAGTTGACCATTAAATTATTACTGAGATTATGAATATCCGTTTTGGTGTAATAATTAACAGAATCAATGTAAGTTAAAGGAATAGCATATTCCTGGCCTAACACCTCAAATAGCAAAGCCCCTTTTAAGGCCAAAGATGAGGGGAGTACTAAGTGTATGGAGGTTCCTTTCCCAACTTTTGTATCTATTAGTACTTGTCCTCCAATTGACTCCACTGATTTTTTCACCACGTCCATTCCTACTCCTCTGCCCGAAATTTCTGTTACTTTTTCAGCACTGGAAAATCCTGGCTCAAAGATATATCGAATGATTTCCTGATCATTAAGCTGATTTGCTTCTTCACTAGTCACCAGTTTTTTATCGATAATCTTCCTTTTGATAACTTCCACATCTATCCCTCTTCCATCATCTGAAACAGAAAGAACTACATTATCTTTTTTAAGGTTGGCTTCCAATGTGACAGAAGCCAGACTTGGTTTGCCTGATTCTTTACGGTTCTCCTTGGTTTCAATCCCATGCGATACCGCATTTCTTACGATGTGAACTAAAGAATCGCTGATTATTTTCAGGATATTTCTGTCAATTTCAACTTCTGTTCCCTTTAGCTTTAATTGGACCTCTTTGTCTTCTGAAATGGAAGCGTCTCTTAAAACCCGATGAAATTTATTGAAAAGGAACCCCGTTTGTACCATTCTGGCATTCATGATTCCATAATGGAGGTTAGCGGATATCCTCTTTAGCCCTTCAAATTCAAGAGACTTGTTCCTATCATTTTCAAAAAGCGCAATCAGCCGATCTCTTTCTATGACTAGTTCCCCTGCCATATTGAGTAGTTCGTCCATCTTTTTTACAGGAATTTGCACAACGTCCGCAAATGTGATGGAATTTGCACCATTTTTCTCATTTGATTCTTCTCTTTCATCTGCCTTAAACCCTTCTAAATTGAAGGGTTCAATTTCAACGGGGAATGCTGCGATCTCTTCTTTTTCTTCTTTTTTGCCTCCTTCTCTTTCATTTTTTAAATAAATAGAAAGTTTGGTTTTGATACCTAAGTAGCTCACCTTTTCGCCAGTTTTTAAACTATTGATAAGCCCTCCTAATTTATCATTGGCACGGAACAGGCTATCCACCAGTTCTCTCTCCAATAAAATTTCACCTTCTTTAATGGCACCGAAAACATCCTCCATGATATGAGCCAGGTCAGCGATTTTATCGTAACCCATGCCTAATGCATTGCCTTTTAATGTGTGAATGATCCTGAAGATGTTCGCTATTACCTTTTTATTTGTATGCTCCTTTTCAAGATCTACAAACAGCTTGTTAAGCTCTTCAAAGTTTTCTAGCGCCTCAGAAAGAAATAATTGACGATATTCTTCTTCTTTGGATTTCACCTTATAGTTCTTTAACTAAATAATTTCCAATTTCATTTATATCCAAGGAGGCTTTAGAAAGCCCTGCATCCATCACTACTTTGGGCATGCCGTAAATTATGCTTGTTTCTCTGTTCTGCGTGATGGTGTAGCCACCTTCATCATAAATGGCTTTCATTCCTTCAAGCCCATCTTTTCCCATACCTGTTAATATCACTCCTACTGCTCTGTGTTTGAAAATTTTAGCTACACTAAGCATCATTGCATTGATAGAGGGATTGTTGTATTCACGAAAAACTTTATCTGTAAAGTCCACTTTTGCTACACCACCGGTTTCATTAAAAACCAGGTTTGCATGGCCGGGACAGAACATCACATTGCCGAGTTGCGGCTGCATGTCTTTTGCAGCTGCCATCACATTTAGCTTTGTCAATGAATTGAGCCGATGTACAAACGGTAGTATAAAGGCTTTGGGCATGTGTTGGCAGATAACAATTGGTATATCAAAGTCTCCTGGAATAACTTTTAGGATTCGTTCTATGGCCGAGGGGCCTCCAGTGGAAGCACCTATAGCTATGATGTCATAGTTACTTCTTCGTGTCTTGGTTACAATAGCACTTATATCATTCTGATAATCAGAGATTTTTTGGGGTTTTGCTCTAGCAGTACTTTTAATTTTTTGAACCAGCTCAGCACGGATTTCTCTCATTTTTGATTTATTTCTGCTGGGTTTATTGATATAGTCAACCGCACCATTTTTCAGGGCCTCAAAAACAGGCTGTAGATCGGTATTACCTACCGAACTAAGGATAAGAATTGGAGTTGGACGTACCGCCATGATGGTTTTCACTGCATAGAGTCCATCGTATTCTTCCATATTTAAATCTAAAATGACTACATCTGGTTGCAGCTCCACAACCTTTTCTTTAGCCTCTAATCCATTTATGGCAGACCCGATAACCCCCAGTTCCACATCATCAGAAATCAAGTCCGAAATGAGTAGCCTCATGAAGGCAGAATCATCAACAATCAATACTTTTAGTTTGGTCATCCGGTTCGCTCAGGAGTTCATCAGGAACAACGATTGCTTTCTCGTTTTTAAGCAACTCAATAATATCAAGATAGTAAATCAAATCTTTGCCATCATGTATCAGTCCTTTTATATAAGATGCATCTAGTAGTGCATCTTCTATTAATTGCGGGGAAAGAGAGAGTCGGTCTCCATTCGTTCTAAAAGTGGATGGCAGCACACTTAAAGGAATACCACTGCAAAGTTCATCATCATCAAGTAATAATAGATATCTTGCCTTCTCCTCGCCAAGAACATCGAATTTTGCTGAAAGGTCAAAAATCACAAAGTTATTTCCTCGAATATTGGCAATACCCTTGATATGTCCCGGAGTATTAGGTGTTTTTGAAAGACGGGGGATGGGTACCACCTCTTTAACACTGTCTATATCCAGCGCGTACTTTTCGCTTCCTATAGTCAACACTACGAACTGAATGGGTTTTTTTTTAAGTGAAGAGAGCTCTTTTTCGTACCTGCTTTTCAGGGCTCTTTTCCTGTCGAGGAGTTCCTGGGCTATGTAAACCGGTAGTTCGGGGTTGGACAGAAGTCCGTTGTTTGTTTCCTTAAAGGGCTCTGTTTCTGCAGGATAAACCGCTCTTCGTTTACTCTTAGATAGTGAAACCACTTGTTTTTTTACTGACCCTTTAAGAGTCGTTGGTTTAGTTTTTTGAGTTTCTGTTTTTTTTATTTCACGATTTAGTAATTGCTTTTTGGTATTTATGTCCTCGTCCGATGTGTTTTTCCCCTCAATACCTTTTATTTTGGAATCTGGTATTAATTTCTTTTTCTTGAGATTATTTCCTAATGCCATTTAAGTGTCAAATTAACTCAACTATTTCATTTGCAAAAGCAATGTAATCTTTGGCACTATTGGATTTAGGAGAATATGTGATTACACTTTGACCAAAAGAAGGTGACTCTGAGGCTCTTACATTATTTCTTATCACAGATCGAAAAATTTTTACTTCATAATTTTCTTTGATATACGCTTTAATTTCCTCACTTAATTTTCTTCTTCTATCCACCATAACAGGTAGGATTCCTAAAATTTTAAGCTCTTTTCCATATCCATTTTTGATTTTACTAATCGTCTGAGTAATCTGATCAAGTCCCTGAAGACTTAAAACCTCCATCTGCATGGGGATGATTACATAGTCTGATGCATAAAGCGCGTTAAGAGACAAAATAGAAAGAGAAGGTGGGCAATCAATTAAAACACAATCATAGCTGCTGCTCAGCGTACCAAAAAGTTTATTGAGAATGGTATGTCTATTAGACAACTCAGCTAAGGACAACTCAATGTCAACCAATCGTATATCAGAAGGTATAATATCCATACCCTCGCGTTCCTGAATGACCTGGTTTATTTCAATATCTTTTTGAAAAACATCTGAAATGGTTTTTGATTCATCTAAACCCAGGCTGTAGCCTAGATTGCCCTGTGAGTCTATATCTACCAAAAGAACCTTTTTGTCAAGTTTACTTAATGCGCTTCCGAGATTTATTGAGGTAGTAGTTTTGCCTGTCCCACCCTTTTGGTTAATAATTGAGATAATGGTCATGATTCAATGATTTCAACTATAACGCTTGATTAACTAAGAACTGGATTTTCCCAGCCTAAATCCTAACACTTCTTGTTTTAAATTCCTGTATGTATCCAAGTTGTAAGCTCAAGGTCTTTTTCATAGTACAACCTGCCAGGGCAATCACACTAAATAAATTGCAAATAACTAAAGCATGGGAATGAAGGAATTCCCTGATTCTTGTAATATGTATTTTTTTACTCAATTTCACTACTTCTACGATTGAATTGTAGTCTTTTTAGTTTTATTTCTTAATTTTATACAAATCAACGTAATCTAACAGCAAAGTGAAGTCGTTAACCCTAATAACTCACATAGTAGGAAGTACTGCATTAGTACTATGTTTAGTTAGCACTGTTTCTTTAGCTAACACTATTAAAGGCACAATCACTGATAAACAGTCTTCGCCTCTTCCTGGTGTTACCGTTCAGCTTCAGGGTACTTCTCTTGGTGCCATTACTGATGGTAACGGAAATTATATCATTTCCAATGTCCCATCTGGTAATCACACCTTACTTGTTTCTTCACTCGGGTTTAAAAAAATTATTAAAAACATCTCTGTTGAAGATAACCAAACGAAGAAGCTTGACTTTTCATTGGAAGAATCCTCGGAAGAATTAGATGAAATAGTTATTACCGCTAAGTCTGAAAGTAAAATCATCTCTGAAAACCCAATTCAAACGGTTTCTTTAGATGCCCAGGCAGTAAGGGTGGCACCTGTAGATGCTCAGATGTTACTCAGAAATTCAAGTGGTGTTCAAGTAAGACAAAGTGGAGGAGTAGGATCAGAATCAGCCATTAGTCTCAATGGCCTCACCGGTAATGCAGTTCGTATTTATTACGACGGTATCCCCATCAACAATTTGGGTGGTGTAATCAACATCAATAATATCCCCATCAACCTTATTAACCGAATTGATGTGTACAAAGGGGTGATGCCAATCTCGGTTGGTACCGATGCATTAGGAGGTGGAATTAATATTGTGACGCGCGATATTAACGATGACTTTCTAGAGGCATCTTATGAATTCGGCTCATTCAATACCCATAGAGCCTCCTTTGTAGGAAGAAAAGTTTTAGGTAACGACCTGGTTTTGGGCGTAAACCAATTTTTTACACATTCAGATAATGATTATCTGATGAGAGATATTGAAAATGACACCTACAGTGAGGTGCCTAATCAATTTGGAGGCACACGATTTGAGATCAATCGGGAGACTATCGATGCAAGAAGGTTCAACAATCAGCATGTCTCTTCAATTTCTGAAATTAGCTTGGGCATCAGTAATAGACCTTGGGCGGATCAACTTAAAATCAAAGGATTGATTGGTTACCGGAGAGACGAATTATTGCATGGAGTTTCCATTCAAGCGGGTACAAATCCCGCTGGTGAAGCCAATCAAGATGGAAGAACCCTAATGGGTATTCTGAATTACAATAAAAAACTTGATAATAAATTGGACGTTGGCTACTACGGCATGATTGCTCGAAATAAGATCCAGGTAGATGATTCTACTTTAAACCTGTATAATTGGAGACAGGAAATAGCTCCTATTGAGCGAACAGAAGGAACTGGATTTGGAGAAATACTTGGGAGACCAACCGACAGAACGACCAATGAAACCATGAGTGTTCAAAGAGCATTAATTAAATACGAGATCAATAATAATCATTCCCTATCTGCGTCCACTTTCTACAGCTATAACAGAATTACAGGTACTGACCCATTCGGCTTGAGATTGAACCTCAACGGTGAAGTAGTAGAGCCCGCCGCTGAACCTTCCAATTTCCATACCCTTATATCGGGTCTAGGATGGACAGGAAATTGGATCAATGAAAGACTTGAATCCATCCTTTTCGTCAAATCCTATAATTTCAGAGCAAGAGCGATAGATTTGGCTGTTTCCCCCAGTGCTACGAGACTTATATTTTCGGAGATAGATGGTAATAAGCCAGGGTTTGGGCTGGCACTTAAATATAAAATAACGGACAATCTCTTTGTTAGATCAAGCTTTGAACGAACCGTGAGGATACCTACGGTAGCTGAGGTTTTCGGGGATTTTATCCTTATCAGAAGCAACTTCGGTTTGAAACCCGAAGAATCTTACAACTATAATGCTGGATTTAACATTGGAAAAATCACGAGTGATTTGGATATATCTTTTGATGTGAATGGGTTCTATAGAGATCAAAATGACCTCATCCGTTTAGAAATTCAAGGTTCTGGCAATAGTGCAGTTTACGTTAATGAAGCAAAAGTTCTTGCCAAAGGAATCGAATCGACTTTAAAAATTGGGTTATCCAATAAATTTTATATGACGCACAATATCACCTATCAAAGTATCACACTCAGGGAAGTGGATAATGAAAGTGACGAAAAATTTATTGGAGAGCAAATACCAAATATACCTACATTATTGTATAATGTACAATTTTCGTTTAAAGCCCGAAGGTTCTTAGGTTTCAAGGATAAAGTGAGTTTTAATGCCAACTATTATCATATCAATGAATTTGCCATTACAGATGTTTTGGATAAAAGTACCGCCAATCCATTCAATATAGTGCCAGCCCAACATCAGATTGATGTGGGATCAACGGTGAAAATCTCTGGAAACTGGACGGTTTCAGGTGCTATAAATAATATCCTAGATAGAAAGCTATATGATAATTTCCGAGTTCCCAAGCCAGGAATAAACGGAGCAGTTAAAGTAAGTTATAAAATCAATTAACCAATAAAAATAAGATGAAAAACCTAAAACTAATAGGCTTCACAACCCTATTGATTTTTCTTGTATCATGTAATGGTGAAGATGATGCAAGTGATTTAGATCTTTTTAAACAAGAAGGATACGTTGTTGTTGTTCAAACTCCTGGTGGTTCTGAAATAGCAAGATATTTTGAAACGCTGCCCGAGGTCGGAGGTACATTAGACCTCTCCACTGGTGGAACGGACTATGCGAATTTTTTCGTAAGAGATATTTTTGACAATGCATTGTACATGGCAGACCCAAACGATGACGCTGCTATGGTTAAAATCAAGGTAAGACAAGATGAAAGTTTTGAAATTGTTGGTAGTATCCCTGTTGGTGAGAGAGGGGTTATGGTGCATATTCGCGACGAAAGTCTTGGAGTATTTCATGATGAGAGTGAACGTGCTATTACCGTTTTCGATCCCATAGACATGACTGAGATCGGTGAAATTGATATGTCTGAAGCTTACTTACAAGGAAACGAATTTCCAAGATACATGGACTTCTACTACTCAGGAGATTTGGTTTATGCACTTACCAGAACTGCTTCCGGAGTAGCTCCTGACTCGTTGACTGTTCATGTCGCGAACGTACGGACAGGTCGATTTGTTGAAGAACAGTATATCAATGAGGTAGTGACTACTTGGGCGGGGGGAGTTAATTCGGTCTATAGCGAGAATGGCGATGCTTATTTTGGAACCATTGGAAATCTTGCCACTTTCGCTCCTGCTCTGATGTTCAAAATTGATGCCTCCATTGGATTAGATACCAGCTATGCATTTAACGTGGCTCAAACCTTAAATTCAACAAATTTTGCTCTTCAGAATTTTTATCTTGAGGTATACATAGGCAACAATAAAGCATTGGGTACGGTAGCAATTGATACACCTTCGGAATTGTTTGATCTAATTAGAGAAAGAGGTGGAGTAGAAAATCTTACATCTGAGGATTTCAGTACAGCTCTTGATATTCTATTTACTGCCAAAAACGGTGCTTGGTGTTTGTTTGATCTGGTAAGCCAAACTGTTGAGATTATTCCTGGGCTTGAAAACGTTTCTAGTTTTGCACCAACCGGCTCACTATTTGAAGGTGATTTCGTATACATACCCATAACCTCGGATGATACCAATGAGTATTGGTCATACAACATCAATACAGGTGAAGTTACTAAAGCATTCGATGTAGTAGGAGGAAGTATTATTGGCCTTTTTAGTTTAACCGATGACTAATTTTTAAATTCCTAAAAAGGCGCTAGTGTAAAGATTATTACATAAGTCAACTAATTCTAGTTAGTATAGCGGATTGAGGCTTATCTTTATATTGTCATACTAATAAGTATTTAGTACTATTTCTTTTTT
This sequence comes from Bacteroidota bacterium, assembly GCA_039026865.1. GTDB lineage: Bacteria > Bacteroidota > Bacteroidia > Cytophagales > Cyclobacteriaceae > Ekhidna. The sequence continues at coordinate 19,080 of JBCCLN010000033.1, forward strand.
AGAAGAACATTAAAAATAAAGTACCAATGAAAAAACTTCGGGGGTTAGGTAATAAGAATTATAACGTACTGTTCCATACCCATACCGTAGCAGGTATTGTGATCAGTTTTGCCCTTTTTGTGATTTTTTACGCTGGGGCCTTTTCACTTTTTAGAGACCAGGTAGACCAATGGGAAAATCCGGATTTGCGACAGCCGGTTAAAGAAAACCTTGACCTTGATAAGGCTTTAGCTCTTGTGGATAGTACCTATGAGGGTCTTAACTATCACCAAAATACAAATATCACCTTCCCACGTGAAGGATCTCCATTGATGTATGTATACGGAGCGGTGAATAAAACAGACTCTACCACTGAAAGGATGGCCGCTTATATCAACCCAACAACACTTGAAGTGCAGAATGTCAGAGACCCCAACACTACCGTCAATGACACTATCTATGTCCTTCATTATTTCGGCCAAATTCCTGTGATAGGGCTATACTTATCGGGTTTAGTGGCGCTGTTCTTTTTATTTGCCATTGTCAGCGGAATCTTGATTCACTGGCAAAATTTACTTACAAAATTTTACGCAATTATTAAAGAAGGAAAATGGAAAACGATTTGGACTAACGCTCATACCGTACTTGGAGTCATTGGTCTACCTTTTCAAGTTTTATACGCGGTTACCGGAGCGTTCTTTGGATTACTCATTCTAATCCTGATTCCGGCCGCTTATTTATTGTATGATGGGGATCAGGAAAAGTTGGTAAGTAAAGTAAACCCCGCAGCGGAATTGAAAGTGGAAGAAGACGCTCCGGATTACGAACACATAGGTCTAAATGAACTCTACAAACAAGTGAAGCAAGCGTATCCTACGTATGAAATTATAAATGTAAATACCCGAAATTATGGTAAAGAAGATGCCTTAGCGTTTTGGAATATAGACGATCATCAAGGCATAAACTCGTCTGGCAGCCTTGCCATGCGGATGAAAGATGGCATAATACTGACGGAATATAGCACTCTCCCCAATGATAAAGGCTATAACATGAGTGTCATCGGATACATTTTTAAGCTTCATTTTGCCTCCTTCGGAGGATTTACCATGCGTATCATCTATTTTGTATTAGCTATGATCACCTGCTTCATGATCATTAGTGGTGTACTTATCTGGAGGACTGCACGAGACAATAACAAATACACCTTAAAACAGCGTCTGTTTCACCACCGGGTCACGAAATGGTACATGGCGATTTGTCTATCGATGTTCCCTGCGTTCGCCATCATCTTTCTTGCTAACAAGCTTATTCCCATGGAGATGGTCGGACGGGTGGATTTAGTTAACCAAATATTCTTTTTGAGCTGGTTGGGGCTTACTCTTCTTGGACTTTTCTGGAATAAATATTCGCAGCAAAACAGAAACTATTTAATCATAGGTGGAATACTAGCGATCCTTATCCCTATTATGAATGGAATTGCTACCGATGGATGGATTTGGAAAGTGTGGAATAGTTATCCATGGGTGGCTTACGTAGACCTTTTCTGGCTAGTTGCCGGTGTTGTATCCCTATATCTCTCATTCTTCGTGTTGAAAGTGAAAGAAACAACCGACATTCCACAGCCGCTCGAAATGAAAAGTGGTAAAACAGTGTCTGAACAGCCTGAGCGGATTATGGTTCCAAAACCAAGTCTTAAGCGACCAACCTTGAAGCCAGAGCTCGCCATTAATGGTTTAAAAGATAGTATTAGCGAAAATTAAAAATATCGGTCAAAATATCTTATAACTATAAGAATCTTTTGCAAAACTGGGTTTTTGATTCAAATCGAGGCTTTCAGAATTTCAAAAACGCAGTTTACTGTGCGTAAATGAGGCTTTTGAAATTTTGAGTAATGAAGAGTTTGGCCAAAAGGTTGGTTTTTCAAAAGATTCTACAAGTCTTATTGCTGGTTTAGATACCTAAAATAAGGTGGTTCATCTTATTTCTGGATGAATTGAAAATGAACCTATACTTTTATTGCGTTTCCATTAGAATCTCTAAAATAGATTCGATGACTATTTGTATCTCACTATCTCAGAAAAAATACGCTCTATGAGCTAAAAACATCGTTTTCTTTCAAAAGATGCTGCTTTTTTACAGCCCCTTGTTAAGTTGAAGGCGAAACTCAGGTTGAGGACTGCTACGCACATTACTGCGCGGCACAAATCGGATTAAATACGCGCCATTTTCTTCGATGGGAACTCCTGAAAAGGCCTCCTCTGTGATCCGTGTCCAGAAAATAGGTAAACTCATCTCATTGTAATACGCTAAATACACCTGATAGCCTGCCAAGGTCTCCGGAGACATCCTGATCGAAATACACTCTTCTTTTACCAGATAGCCAAAATCAAATACATTGTTAGGATCTCCTACCGGCAGAAATGCGCGATCAACCTTTTTTTTGTCCATCGCATCCCGATTTTTCAACCAATCGAAAACGTAAAACTGTTGCAGCAAATACATAGGATGCCGGCTTTTGGATATGGTTTGTAAACACTGTTCATAGCGCTCCTTTTCTTCAGGGAAGATCACCTTTCTCACTTGTTGCGCTACATCTATAGTCAAGGTGGGACAAATCAGTTCCTGATGGCAGGTATAATAGCGATAAGATATGCTGTATAGACCCTTTTTCAACGAGATGATGGGGTTGTTCCCTTCCGAAGCTTCCGAGGTAATGTGAGCTACGGTTCGTCTCTTCTTATCATAGATGATTAATGACCATGACTCCGATTTTTCCGATAGGTCTAAGGTATCAACTTCTATCCGGCTGTTTACCTTAAATGGCCGTACTATACCCAGAAGAGCAAAACAATTCCATCTGGGACCTATCAATCTTATGAAATTAACAAAATTGGGATCTTCCTGCATGCTCTCTGCGATAGAAACCCACTCTAAAGATGCTGACCCCAGCTTTCTGGTTCGATTATTTTTCAGATAGTTTAGGCGTAAGCGTAAAAGCGATAACCCATTCACAAAATGTGACAGCGAAGCAGGAGAAAACCCCAGCGTTCGACCTATAGCTAGTAGTTGGGTGTAGTGCAGTCCCAAAAAACGATCGTAGTAACGACTGGAAAATTTGCGCCCCTCTTCTTGTTTCATCTTCGCCAAAAAAGTATCCCATCGTGTCCTCCCTATTTGCTTATTCCTCATCTTTACTACTATTCAATTGTATAAGCTCACTGGCAATTAGTGCAACACTCGCTTCATCAATGAGCAGATCGTAATGACCCTTGGCCGGACCAATCACACTGCGAAAGTTAGAGAACAAGGCACTCCAGGACCGAACAGGATCCAGCTTTGAATAGACTTCGTTGATCTGCTGTTTCTTCTTCTCCATCTCCGTCAAGGGTTCCCCTGAAAGCTCATAAAAGGCCTCCTGCCTATTCCTCCGGATAAAAAGACAGGCGGTCTCAGCCGGCCTCGTAGGCTTGATAATCGAAAAGCCAGCCAGGGCAGCTTGATTCTTCTGTACCACCTCATGCGTGTGTTCCATCCACGCAATATAGGCTCCTCTGCTTCCTTTTAATCCTTTTTGAAGACCTAGCTCGACCAGGGCTTCTATCAAGTCCGAAACTTCCTCAACCTGATGAAGTGACGCCTCTTCCTCCGGAGTGCATACAATCTGGTGCGTGAAGAAAAGAGCATCAAAACCGATGGCTAAAAGGCTGCTGCGAGGATCCAAGCCCCCAAATAATTTCTTATGAAATTTCCCATCCGGACATACCGCATCTAAAATAATAAGGTGGTCCACCAACACCTCCCGTTTTTGTAATTCCACCATCGTTGCATAGGCAACAATGCCCCCATAAGAAAAACCACCCAAACGTATCGGCTGAGCTGCGTCCTCAAACAACCCGTCCTTCCATGCCATGATCTGCTCCGAAAAATAGGTGGCCTGCGCATGGATGGTAGACAGGTCCATTGCTCCGCCCCTCGTCCCAGCATGAACAGACTGCACCGCATAGCTGGGAATCTGGCCCTTAAGCTGCCCCGCCAGCTTACGATACCCATCGATGCTACCGAACATCGGAGCAAACCAGATCACAGGTGCTCCTTTACCCTCTCCCTGCAAAACCTCCAGCTCAGGAAACGTACTCTTCAACGTCCGTTGCATCGCCTTTTGAGCCGTAGCTACTAGCTCATCCTTCTCTTCACTGAGGTGATAGTTGAAAGAGGCGGCCAAGTCACGCGTCTTTTGGTCCAGGCCATCCCAACGATCCGCATAGCGCCGCCAACCCTCCGCCAAAGAAGGATCAATCGTCGTATGTTTCAGAAAATTTGGATCCCCGATCATCTTAGAAACAGGGTGCAACCCTCCTGTCATCTTCTCCTTCGAATCATCATAAGGTAAACACATACTTCCCTCAAAATCAATCTTAAGCAGCTCGCACACTTGTTCCATCATTCCCTGAGGATGCCTCACCAACGCTTCATAGGACAGATCAAGTTTTCTTTCCTCCGGAATGGTTTGAAGAAATTGCCGGATATGCCCGTGAGAACGTGTCCAGGATTCTTCTGCTAACTTCCAGGGGGATAAGGTAGAAGCTCCCCTCATTTTATGAAATCGGTTTTTTACAAAAGAACCCATCGATGCCAAAGGATGACGGTGCAAGTGGATATACAAA
>JBCCLN010000034.1:0-23577 GCA_039026865.1 Bacteroidota bacterium
GTTCACAAAACAGTATCCTTGTTTTATATCAACAAAAGAGATTTCATCAAACTCCTAGTCATTTGGGATAACAGATCTGATCCCAATCAACTACTTAAAAAATTGACAGATGCTAACAGTCGCTAAAGTTGCATATACCAACGTGCTTCTAGCCTACTTTTGAGCAACTCGACCGCCAGTCTGCCGCCTTCTGCCAGCGACTGATTCTTTCTAAGAACTCTGTGGTTCTGTACTTGCTATTTCTGAACGCTGTAGTTTTCTGAGACTTTTGTGGGTTAGCACAGATCAGCTAGCTTAGTGCCGACAGCAAAGTGTGGGCATACGCACTTTAGCGGGGCGTTAGCAGCAACAACTTAAATTACTAAATCAACCATGAGATTGAGAAATAGGCTTCTTTTTGTACTCATATTCATGTCCGTAAACCTTTACTCCCAGACACTAAAGAAATCGGAATCAGTTTCAGTCAATGGAAAAACCATGTACTATGAAGTATATGGATCAGGTTACCCATTGATTTTTTTAAACGGATACAGTTTGTCATCCATATCTTGGAGGCCTTATGTTGCTGATTTCGAAGAAGAATATGAGGTATACTTAATTGATTTGACGGGACATGGAAAGTCAGAGCCTTTCAAAGAGGATTTAACTATAAAGGGTGTTGCGGAAGACCTTAGTTCCTTAATCCAATATTTAAAGCTGAACAAGATTAAAGCCATTGGATTCAGTTTTGGTGGCGATGTTCTTTATCAGCTTGCATTGCTTAACTCGTCTCTTATAGAATCAATGATAACAATTGGTGCGGTCGGGACATGGGATGTGAATGATTTTCCTCAGTACAAGAAAGGATATAACTACGAAAACCGAGATAGTTTCCCTTGGTTGGAAGCTTCACACGAAAGCAACGAGCACATCAAGAAGATAATGGATCAATTCCAGAATTATACAGTGTATCTAAGTAACGAAGAACTTCGACAAATAAGGCCGGAAGTCCTGGTTATGATGGGTGATGATGATGAAGGAATGGATTTCAATCAAGTAGCTAGAATAAAGAAACACCTGACCAAATCTGATATTTGGATTTTACCAGATGTTTCTCACGGTGCACACGAGGGCGATAATAAGGATGAGTTCGTTTTGAAGGCAAAAAAATTCCTTTCTAAAAACACCAAAGCTGCTAACAAACGATAAGCTCAATGAGCAAGCATAGTTGAGAGCAATTTCGTTGCGAAACTGTTAGTTTAGAATGATTTTGAAAGGATATGCTCACTGAGCTTATCTGATCGTTAGCCACAATAAGATTTTTATGATTTGTCCATCATGTAATAAAAGAAAAGTCGAATCTATTAAAGACCATGAAAATTGTGGGTTTGAATACAGTTTGTGCCTTAAATGTGAAAAAAGGTTGTTAAGCAATTCGTTAAGACCAATCGAATACTTCAGACTTAAAGCATACTATGGAAATACATATCTATTACATGATGACTTTTATGATGAAGATGGTACAGCCACTCAACCGAAACAATCATTAGGGATTTTTAAAGGAAAGTCATTTCCAAAACTAAATGAACTACAATCACTAAAAGACCTTATTGATTACGCCATAGTTTCATGGGAAATAGAGAAATCATTAAAAGAGAAATTTAGAAAATTCTCGCATGCAGAAATCGAAGATGAATTATCCAAACTATTAGCAAATCGACCATTCTTAAAGTTTGATATAATTCGAGTGGCATCTAAAGTTATTAAAGGAACATCATCGCCATTCGTAAAATCTCTATGGACAAACAGAGAAGATGATGACTCTTTAGTTGAATTTGCTGAACTATTAGCTAATTCATTCTCAGGTGACGAGGGTGTTTTAGAATATCTCGCTGAACTAGATAAAATTGATTCAGAAAAGAATCTAAACGAGCAAGTAAGAGGACTCATGTACTTCCAATCTTCTAGGATAATTGACTGGATTGAGTATTCGTCAGATAAAATCAAAAACATTCCAGATGCTTGGGGAACTGTATCCGCATTATCAGAAATCAGTTGGAGCACAATCCAAAAATGGATCGATAAAGGTAGACCTTTAAGCTTAATGGCTATTGACGCATTGGCTGAGTATGCAACAGATCAAGACACATTAAATAGATCTCCTTTAAGTCGAGAACGAATAACTGGATTACCTGAACCACCTGACAACGATACATTACTTCAAGTAATCAATAATTATATGGAAATCGATGGTGTAACTAGAGTAAAACAAAGGATTAGACATATTGAATCTAATATTGATAAAATAACGAGAAGAAAAAGTGGCTAACAACACCTATGACACCATGTCGTGTCAGTGGGTTACGATAGATTTGTGGTTACTTGCAAGTCCCGCGAATTCTCTGAATTCGCCTAGTATGAAAAAGAAATTACTATGCGAATTCAAAGAATTCGCTACTTAGATAAACGAAACAGAAAACGAACTTAAACACGCCACGGTGCATAGCCAGAGCGTTGTGCTTCATTAGTCATAGAAACAAAAACACGTTATGTCAAAAATCAAAGTATTTTCAAGTCTCCATAATTTGAAAGCCTTATCTATTGAAATCGTTGATGAAATTCCAGATCATGAAATTCTTGAACCAAGTGATCCTCAACGTGCAATTGATACTGCTTTGTTAGTGGCAATTGTAGGAGTTTTAGGTACCTCATTAGGCGCTATTATAACTGGAGTGTTTAACGTGTTGAAAACTACCGAATCCCAAAAAATCATAATTGTAGGAAAATCAGGTCGTAAAATCGAAGTGCCGGCTTCAACCTCCAAAGCAGATTTGGATGAAATAATAGAGTTGTCAAAATCAATAGATGTAGATCGAATAGAGTTTTGATTGAAGATGTAAAAATAATAATGAGCTTCTTGGAAACTAAAGACCCAAGAGAATCCATAGAACTTTTCAAAAAGAATAGGTCGCTGTTATCAGAAGATTCTGGGAGTAAAATTGCACTTCTTTGTCAAATAAATCCTGACTTCAATCAAAAGCTTGATGAGTATCAAGACTTTTCACAATTGATTATGAATTTAGACGGTTTTGGTATCGCAAAAGACAGTGGTGACATAAATGGCCAAAACTTTTTCCTAAGGAATATTTCAACGATTTACAGAAAATACAACCTAATAACTGAATCTATTGAATCCCTTTTAGAATTAGTTCAAGTCAACGAAAATGGTGGAGATTTAGCTCATTATGCTGAATCATTGGCTACATTAGGAAAAACATATTGGGTGGAAGGCCAACTCATAAATGCACATGAGACAATTTCTAAGGCGTTGGAAATTGCAAAACGCACAGGTAATAAAATCACTGAAATCAATTCATTGATCGGATTAGTTCCAATTTATTTGGCTGAAGGAAATTACTGGCAGGCAATTGAAGTTTTTAAAAAAGTCGAAAAATTCAACATCGATAATAACTATTCTGGAATTCATCAAAGTAGTAATTATGAAAGCTTAGGGCTTGCTTACAAGGAAATGGGAAAATATGATAAAGCTATAGAGTATTTTTTCCTTGGATTAGGCGTGTTGGAACAGGAGAACAGCCAAGATTGGAATCTCTTGGTGTCCAAAGCTGGAATAAATGGTAATATTGCTGTTGCATATACCTACTTAGGACTTTACGAAAAAGCCAAAAAACATGCCTTAGAGAACTATAATATTTCTTTAAGCATCCGTGATGAATGGGGTACTACATTGGCCCTAGGGCAATTGGGTATTATTGAGATAAAAAGACGGAATTTTGATGAAGCCTTAAGGTTAAAGTCAGAAATGTTAGAATCGGCTATCAGAATTGATACTTCACCACCTCAAAATATAGCTTATAAAAACCTTTCTTTCATCTACACCAAGAAAGGAGAGTTAAATAGAGCTACAGAATTCTTGGCTAAAGCATTTAAAATAGCTCAAGAGAATGGAAGTTTCGGCTTAGACGAGTTATGGTTTTTGTGCTATTTGACAAATGAGTACAATAGATCGTTGATGCTATACTTTTCATTTTACTTTAAAGCATTTTTAAAGAAGAGCTTGAATGAATCGATATCAGAGGCAATTGTGACAAGGTGGATTTCTTCAACAGAATATATTATTGAAAATGCCATTAAAGCAAATACTGTTTTTGAAGATGTCAATGAAGAAGCTGATTACATTTTCCAAAACAATAATCAATATGCGGAGATGCTTCAACTTGTAGAAGAGCAACTCTCACCCTACATAAATGGCCATGAAAATTTTTCTTCAAAGGAAATAGCATTTGACTTTGTGGAATGCATCCGCGCACAGGGATATCAGGAAAGACTCAACATAAACGGAATTAACTTAGACGAATTTGTTAGTGACAAAGAATTGGTGTCAAAGAAAAAGAACGTTGTATTACAAATCAACGATATTCAATCTCAACTAAGGTCTAGCTTTAATGATTCCATTAAGCGCACTGCACTTAAAAAGCACTTGACTACACTAATTGAGGAAAGGGATTTTTTAGACAAAGAAATATTTAAGAGTAATTTTAGAATAGGTTCGCTAAAGAACTCTGAATCTCCAAAAATTGAAGAAATACAATCCATTTTAAAAGAAAAGGAGGTCTATCTTGAATATTTTCTCACAGACCAAAAAACCCCTACTCACTTAATAGAAGATAAATTTTGTGCTAGTCCAAATCATTATTCTTCTGGTAAAGGATATTTATTCTTCATAACTAAAAATTCCTTTGACATCCATGAAATACAGAGTACCGAAAGAATTCAATCATTAGTTAACCAGTTTATAGGTAATATTAAGCAGCAAGCTTTTTATGTTGATCACGAATTAATTCACGAATACATAAATATTGCCGTAGCCCTTTTTACTTCATTATTTGGTTCTGCTCAAAACCATCTTAATGAATTTGACAAAATCATTATTTCTTCGGATGGAGCATTAACTAACTTGCCTTTTGAAGCACTCTTATCCGAAGAATGTAACGTGCAAGTTTTCTCTCAATTGCCCTATCTTGTTAATCACTTGTATATACAATATATCCCTTCAGCTAGACTACTGATTGATCAACGCAGTAAAGCAATCAAAAAAATCAACAAGGCTTCTATTGCTTTAATTGAAGACTTAAGTTTAAATGATAGAGCACTTAAGAATTCAAGCATTGAAGTTAGAGGAATAGAGGGCATCATCGGTAAAAAACTAGATGTATTTAGATTTCGCTCTTCATCAGTAACAAATAAAAGAGATCTTGTTGATTCCGATGAATTTAAAGGATCTAAAATTATTCATTTTGCTTGTCATGGAATAGTTGATGAATCACACAAAAATGGTGCGCTATTGCTAAGCTCTAATAATTCAGAACTCACAATAACCGGAAATGAAATTTTAGGAATTGACGTCCAAGCGGATTTAGTTGTCATGTCTTCTTGCGAAAGTGCTTTAGGGAATTATGAAAGAGGAGAAGGCTTAAATGGTTTAATGCGCTCCTGGTATTGTTCCGGAGTGCAATCTGTCATTTCGTCACTTTGGAAGGTAGGTGATAAAGCCAGCTCAATTTATATGTCTAGTTTATATAACCTTATTTTGAAAGGGAATTCAGTTTATGATTCCAACTCAGTTGTTAAACGACAACTAATAAATAATGAAATCTATTCGGCACCTTATAATTGGGCAGGATACATATTATTTGGTGATTATCAGCTCTCTAATTAAACGAAGCACAACAAGGGCTATAATTCATTGCTGTATTCTAACTAACTTTAAACCTACTAACCATTAACACGGCCCGATTTCTAACCGACAATTTCCTGCCGGAAATGATCGCAACGAAATCATAGCCGAGACCGTTACCCGCAAGGAGCACTTCGCATGCAGATTTTCTCAATTGTCATATCAATCATTATTGTCCTTCTGATAATTGCTGCAATTATCACCCTAATCAAATACCCAAAACAGATTCTGATTGACGCCCCCGCTGGATTCATGAAAATAAGCGTTGAACGTTTCTTATCAACTATCACTTTTGTAACCATTCCAATTTGGCTTCCGATTTGGTTCCTTGATAACCAGTTCAAATGGGGAATATTCGAACTGAAATTCTTTAAGTTTTTCTACGAATTTGACGCCACCGAACCTAACGAAGATGAACAACCAGATATCGAATATCCTGTAAAAGAGAAATTGGAAATTGACTTTGAACTGCACACAAAATATTTCATTTCATCTCTTCAGGATTCTAAGAGAATAGTAAGGTCACTCGAAGATAATTTGGCTAACATCAATAAGAACCTAAAAGACCCTCAGGTTTTTAAGATTGGTGGACTAACTGTTGTTCGAACATCAGAACTGAACTTATATGACTTCAACCTGCTGATTCAATGCTTAGATAACGATTTTAAGAGATCAAAAAACTTCGGGTTCGCCAAGAACTCCAAAAACTCATTCTTTGGCATCACAGATAAGAGAACTTTGAACAACATCGTTGGCCAAACATCTACTGGAAACAACTATGCATATAGCTTAGTGAACGGACAGGAGAGCTACCTCGGAATAAATAACGAAATAGACCTGAACTCAAAGTATACCACAGATTTTTTTGACGAACTAACTGGAAAAATTCCAGCGGGTAACAGTCGCTAGCACGAATGCGCCTAAGTGCTATTTGTAACTTTCACCTGAACTTCACCGCTCCACCAGCCATTCTGAAATCTCATCTCTCCTAGTATCATTGGTGCTTCTGGATTTCGTTTTTCAAATCGTACCTCTTTGTAGATACCGTTGTGGATGTTGGCTAGCAGAGCTATCTTCGTGCTTTCTGCCAATCTTGGGGCGCACTCCTGCTAGCTTGGCGTTGTAGTTCATTGCCAATGAGACAATCTTTTATTTGTACAATATTATTTTTGACGTATTCAACATTTGCACAAACCGACCTTGTTGATTATGAATTAACAAAGCATTATCATGAACGTTTCAGTCTGATCAATCAATTTGAAGGAGGAGACCTTTCTCGGTACGTTTACACTCACATATCTGAGTTTTACCCTAACATAACGCTCCAAAAGTCGAATAAAAGTCAACCTCTTCCTATTGCCCCAAATCCGGCTATTGATTCATTTCAAGTAACTCTGGAAACAAAGGAAATGACACTGGCCAATTACATTCAAAAGACTTCTGTTGATGGTATGATCATAATTCATAGAGGGAATATTGCCTTTGAAGCTTATCCCAGAATGCAAGCAAATCAGAAGCATCTCTACATGTCAGTATCAAAGCCTTTCGTTTCAACAATAATTGCCATTCTTGAAGATCGAGAATTGATTGATGTTAATTTAACTATTGAAGAATACATTCCTGAGTTGGAAAATACTGCTTGGGAAGGCATCCAAATTATCAACATACTTGATATGGCCTCTGGAATTTGTTGGGAATTTGAAAATGGCATGGAGACTTACAATGATCTCAATTCATGTTATATGCAATTTGAAGGAGCTATTGGGTGGTCACCCTATACCGACCAAACACCAAACGATCCGTATGAGGCCATCTTAAAAATGAGTAGCTATAAAGAACAAGGCCTATCTAACGATTATTCTGGCATAAATACTTTCCTTCTTAGCTGGCTGATTGAGAAAGTAACCGGCAAGCGATACACGGATATTTTAGAATCGGAAATCTGGCAGCCAATGGGCGCAGAAAATGATGGCCTTATGCTAACCCCAAAAAGGAATATAATGGCTGTATATGGAGGGATAAGCTCAACATTAAGAGATTTGGGTAGGTTTGGCCTATTGTTCGTTCCATCAGGGCCAAAGAGTGCAATTAGCGATGTATACCTGAAAAAAATTCAACATGGAGGAAGGCCTGAATTACTAAATGCATCTCTTTCTATTCCATTTAACATTTTGTTGGATGGAGAAAAACCCATTTTCTCAACTTATCAATGGGACTTTACAATGGCGGATGGGACTTTTATAAAAGTGGTTTTCACGGACAGGGATTGTATATATCACCCAAAAAGGATTTAGTAATAGCTTATTTTGGCACTTCTAATAAAGATGGGACTGGACATGACCTGAAGACTATAAGCAGGCAATTAGCAAAATCAGAATTATTCAAATAAGAAAACGAACTACAACAAGCACTAAAATGAATATGCGAATAGAGCGATTTGAAAAGGCAAAGCGAATATCAAACTGTAGTGCTTCTAGCAACTGGTGCGCATACTCATTTTAGTTAGGCGTTATGCACCATATCTGCGCTTCGTAGCACCATTAACTGGACTCAAATGGACGAATTTGGAAGGAATGATCTTCATTACGCTGTAATTGACCAAGAACTGGAAACAGTCATTGAACTCCTAAACTCTGGAGTTGATGTTAATCTACAGGATAATGACGGTTGGACAGCACTACATTTTGCCTGCCAGAATTACGATATTGAAATATGCCAACTTCTAATTGACAATAAGGCAAGTATTGACATAAAGGATTCTAACGGAAATACTCCCTTGTTTAGAGCAACATTTGAATGTAGAGATGAATCAGGTGAGTTGATTAAGCTTCTGATTAAAAATGGAGCAAACCCGAATGAGCCTAATAACTATGGAAACAGTCCATTTAAACTCGCAGAGAAAATTGCGAACTATGATTTAACTCCACACTTTCATTAGTAAGTAGCTCTAAATGAAACCAACAGAAGAACACATTAAGGAGATAGCCGAACTTTTAGATTGTGGTGAACTCTGCTTTTTTCACGAACCAACTGGAACGATTGAACATTATCCAGATCCAGACAACCCTTATGTTGAACTGGAAGAATGGCAGGAAACCTTGGATAAGATCGAAGCTGATCGAACTAGCTACTTGCGTTTTGAGAAGATGGACTCTCGACAGGGTTTTCATTTGATGGAGGATTTTGCGAACTCCTTAACCGACGAGAACTTTCGAACTCGGCTTTTTAACCAACTTTCTCAACGGAAGCCTTTCTCCAAATTCAAGTGGGCCATTGACAACTCTGAACATCGACAGGGTTGGTTTGACTTTAAGGAACAAGCTTACATCAACTGGGTTCGAGAACAACTGAAATAAATCATTATGAGCCGTTTCCTTTCAAATTGACATTAAACTTGCCCAACTGGCAGAAGAACTTGGGGGAGAACTCATTAAGAAAACTCCTGAAAAATTAGAAATGCCGCGTGGATACGAACAACGTCAAATTCGTTGGGAACGTAACAACCTAAACCTATCTATTGACATATTCCCTACAATCACGGGATCAAACAGCCAGCTTAACAAATGGAACTTCGGCGCAATGGCATGGCAAGATTCAGATGGAATTCGATTTATTAAGAGCTTTCATCCCAAACAAAATGCTACAATCAAGAACATTTTAACGAACATTGACGAATTGCTAACTACTTCGGTTGAGCAGTTGAACAAACTTGAACTGACCAACCTTGAACCAGTCCTGAACTTAGAAACTGGCGAACAAATGAAAGGTGCATAACAGACACTAGCGGGCATGGCCATATCAGCCACTTACAGAGTTCATCAGGGTAAACCACTCACCTTCCGCCAGGCAAAATTTTGTGCTTTCTACTCTGCCCTTTTGCTGGGTTTTTCTTCTTGTGTTTCGCAGTGCTTTCTGAGAGTTATCGCATCGTTCAGGTTCGCTCTTTCATCAGCATCTGCTACCTTTAGGCCACAGCCCGCTAGTTGGTCGTTGTATGGCATAAGTAGCTAAGATCAAAAAATTTATGGCTTACATAGAAACGGATAACTCTAACTATTACTTTCATAAAATTGGCAGTCTGATTTTCGGAACGCTGTTCTTTTTGGGTGGCTTCATACCATTAGTAACAGGAGGAACAATCACAATTAATGATGTTCCAACCAAAGCATCTATAGTAAATACATCTCCATTTCTTTTAGTTGGAGGAGGTAGTATAATTTTATTCATCTGGATGTGCTCTAACTACTTTAAGGTGACGTTAACTGACTATCATGTCAAGAAGCAAATAGGAAACAAGGGAAAGACATACAACTGGGAAGATATTGAAGAGATAGATGAAGTAACATGGCTTTGGAAAGGAACCATCTACAAGATAAAACCCAAAAATGAACGGCGATTCTATACCCTTGCCGACAGAGGAAGAGTAGCTTTTAACAACCCTTTCAAATCAGGCCTTGATAACTTAAGCCACTTTAAAACCAAAATGGGTGAATACTTAAGTAGAAAAAAGGCACAACTGAAAATATAAGACGCCATACAACAATATGTATGAGGCATGTGCTTGCATGCTTTCTACAAAAATGCATCTGGACTTGACCGTGAGTCAGCCGCCGAGAAAGATTTGTGGTATTTAGACACTATAGCTCGCGGGACTATTTCACTTCAGAACGCTCTTCATTCTACAAACTTTGGAAGCACCGGCAGACTATCGTTTGTCAAGAGAACGGATGGAAGCCTTGTACCTTGAGATACCGGTATTAGAAACTTACTTTCGAAAAAAGTTGGAAAGGCGAATGGAGGCCTTTCATAAGAGAACCCTTGAGAATCTGGCGCTTTCGGCAAAGCAGCGTTACATTTCTTTCGTTAAGAGGTATCCTGATATAGAGCAGCAGATAAAGAACTATCATATCGCATCTTACCTGTGGCATAACCACTGAGAGTCTCAGCCGGATACGGAAAGAAATTGCCGGATAATCCTTTCTTACCATAGATCAATTTTTAGGACATTTCTCAAAACTAGGTTTGCATCCAAATCAAACGTAGTTGATATGAGAAACACATTTATAGCTCTATTAAGCTTATCGCTCATGCTTTCATGTACAAGCAATTCACAAGAAAGCACCGAATCCAAACAAGAATTAAATCCTAAAAAAGAAATGGAAAAAACAATGAAAATTTTACTCGTACTTACCAGCCATGATGAACTTGGTGACACAGGTCAAAAAACAGGATTTTGGCTTGCCGAATTTGCAGACCCGTATTACTACTTGGTAGATAAAGGCGTTGAAGTGACCTTGGCTTCTCCAAAAGGGGGTTTACCTCCAATTGATCCTAAAAGTGAACTTCCTGACTTCCAAACTGAATTCACCAAAAGGTTTAATAACGATGAAGAAACAAAAGCCCTATTAGCTAACACTGTGAAGTTGGAGTCAGTAAACCAGAAATATTTTGATGCCATTTTTTATAGTGGTGGGTATGGCCCAATGTGGGACTTGGCCGATAGTGAAACCTCAATAAACTTGATTGAATCATTTTACAACAATGACAAGCCTGTAGCATCCGTTTGCCATGCCCCAGCCATTTTCAAGAGCACCAAAGATGTTGATGGTAATTCGTTGATTCAGGGAAAGAAGGTGACTGCCTATTCTAACTCAGAAGAAGAAGCTGTTGATTTTACAGAAATCGTACCTTTCTCAGTAGAAAATATGCTGAAAGAAAATGGTGGAATTTACTCCAAAGGACCCGATTGGGGAGCTTATGCATTGGAAGATGGATTGATCATCACTGGACAGAATCCAGCTTCAGCTGAGTTAGTTGCTGAGTTGTTACTTAAACAACTAAATTAAAAATTATCATATTTTGTAACAAAAGATAGTTTCTGACTTACAGGAATTATCTTTTATTTTTTTAACACCATCAGGATGGGGGAGGAATTTATGATTGTTGTTTCCAAATTCGTAAAGCCAGGAGCAGGAAGAGGCATTTTAAAAAATGCTCAAAAAAAGTTATTATTTAGAAGACTAACAGCTATAATATACGTTCAGGAATCAAATTCTAAGAATGGCCCATCAGGCGGAGAGGAATACGTTATATTAATTCTATTTCACTCTGAGCCGAATTATCAAGTCTGGGGGAATTCAGAACAACGCAACAAATGGTTTGGGTAATTAAAAGTATGAACTTATGCAATTCAAAACGACCCGCAACCTTCGTAATATGGGGACTTAGTAACGAATGAATTGTAGAACCAATGTAAGAAACGGCAAATGACGTCCTTTAAACAATCACGGCTGGTTAGCAGAGCAATAAAATGTATCATTCTTGTTAGGGCGGCACCCCTAACGGATTGTTTGTATGTGATTGATAAGGTAACAAGTCAGCGGACAAGTTTTGGCTAAGTGCTAATTCGAAAGTATTTTCGATCTAAAACTGCCACAATTTTTATAGTGGAGTTGGATGGCTTAAAAATCAAATGAAATGAACAAATCAATCGAAAGTTTAATCGAGACTTTTAATACTGGTTGGACACAAGGCGAATTTGAAGCAGTTGAATCAATTCTTCATGAGGATGTTGTTTTCATCGCTCCTGATTTAGTTACGGAAATAATAGGAAAACAAGCATGCCTACAAACAATCAAGGAATATACAAGCAATGCAGATACTCTTCTATTTGAAATTAAAAACCAAAAAATCAATACTTGGCTTCAGACCGCAATTATCTCTATTGATTACTTGATTGAATATCTAATGAAAGGCAAGAAATACAGAGAAATGGGAAAGGAGTTTTGGACGTTGAGCAGAGAGAAAGATGGTTGGAAAATGGTCTGGCGAGTAATGGTAGCTAATAAAAATCTGAAATGAACGGCACCCAACTTGGGCTAAGGTAAGCATGGAACCACACGAACTGAAAGCTAGTAATTAACTTCATGGATTAGGCCAGTCACAGGCGTACAGTGATGTGAACTGAAAACCCTACTTTTATTAGCCGGGGCCTTTATATTTAATTTTTGCAAAAAATGAACCAGTGTAAAAAAGTATCATTAGTACTAGCCATTTTATTAAGTAGCCTTCATTTGATTTATCCACAACATATGGATTGGTCTGATCTACGCACTGGTAAAGAAAAAGTCGGATATAAGTCTTGTTGGGAAATAGATTATTCACGTGTAATAGTTTATAACGAAAAAAAAATTAATCGCCCGATAATGATCAATGTTTGGTACCCAGCAAAAGAGTATAACGATACATCAATGCCCTACAAAGACTATTTTGATATTGAATCAAAGAGATCAATTCTCAAAAAGATTACGAACGATTACAAAGAATACAACTTATCTGTTTTATCATACCAAATGATTGGTAAACCTGTCAAGAACCTAAATAGAATTGAGAAAAGAGCCTTGAATAATTTTTTAGATCAAAAAATTACTGTGAAAAAAGACGCCATTTTAAAAGAGGGTAAATTTCCTTTAATAATCTATCATCAAGGTTTTGAAGCTTCGTTTGAGGATAATGCATTACTTGCTCAATTTTTAGCAAGTAATGGTTACGTTGTGATTGGTAGTTCTTTTTTTAAAGAAAATACCGATAAATCGTTGGGAATTGATGGTCGAGAACAATCTGTCCAGGATATTCAATTCTTAATTAACTATGCATCCAAACTAGAAAATTTAGACATTTCTAACATAGCATTAATAGGCCATAGCGGAGGAGCTCAAGCATCGATACTTGCAAAATCCAATACTAGTAACTCAATAAAAGCAGTGGTAAGTATAGAAACTACCCAAGAAACATTTGGACTCTCTGATCCAAGATGGAATAACTTTACAAAACCTGTTTTGGAGCAACTTTCAAACGTTAATGGTTCAATTCTAGCTTTTACCAATCATAAAGCGGTTTTTCAGTTGTATGATTTAATGTCATTGTCTAATAGATACTATATTACTTTTCCTGAGACCTTAAACCATAACGAATACATTTCTCAGGGCATTTTTTCTAACCATCTAAATTTTGAAATAAAAAAAAATGAACAACTAAACTTATCGAATCAAATAGATGAAATCAATGAAGATCGGTTAAACTATATAAAAGTGAATAATTATACTCTTGATTTTATTCAATGGAAGTTGAAAGGCATTAAGCCTCTAAAAGAAACGTTTAAAGAAGACGAGTATAACAAATCAATAAATCTTAACCTTCCATTTGTTCAAGCTGTTCCAATAGGGAAGAACAGTCCTATATCGTATTCTTTTAATTCGAATAAATTACCTACTCCCAGACAGGTTTGGAAAATGGTACGCTCAAATAATACTGATTCTTTAATGTTTACATTGATTCAATTTAAAAATATACATTCAGGTAATCCCATTTATAATGACATTTTTGCTTTTGCTTTGATATCGCAACTTATCGAAGAAAAAAAATTAGATGATGCACGGCAATTATTTAGTTTTTATGAAAAAGAAAAAATCCCTGTCACTAAAAGATTTATCTCTCTAGGTAAATTTTCAATTATGCTGCAGAATGAAGATTACGCAAAAAGGTGCTTTAGTAATCTTTTGAAGCTTGATTCAGATAACCAAGAAGCAAAAAAAGAACTAAAAAGGCTAAAAACTAAATACAATTAATCACAAGACTCTGACTCAAAATGAGTCCAGTGTGCGCTTCTCATAACACCCAACACAAAGGGCTTGTAGTAGACGGCACATTGTCTAAGCTTCCATTCCAGCTTCTCCTCAGAAGATTTTCAAAACCAAAAAGAGCAGACCTTTCTTCTTCGTTAAACAGACATCTAAGATTAACCTCAAATATTCGGTCAAATTTTCCTAGTTCGGAATTTAAGATAATGTGAGTTCGACATAGAAGAATTCTTAAATAGGTAATATGAGTTGTTTGGTGTTGTAGCCTTCCCCAAAAACTGGTAAGGCTTCATTTATGATAGTCTTTGGTTGGACTCAATTGAACTGATTTACAATAAAAAATCTGAATACGAAAATGGGGATAAATAATTGCTTGTTATCGACTACTTCTTAAAATTCATAAGGATTTTCAATTTGGTATACTTGCAAAGCTAGGTGCCAAATCCTGTACCAAATGCCGAAAAGAAAGCAACTCACGATATTCATAAATGATGGAGAGTCAGAACCAATTGAACGTATACGTAAGAAATTCAATATTCAACAGTTCAATCTTATCGCAAGTCATATAACTCTATGTAGAGAAGACGAAATTGAGGATCTGGATTATGTATTGCACAAGCTATCCAACCTTAAATTTTCTGCATTTGAAGTTTCATTAGGAACACCAAAAAGATTCTATGAAGGAAAAGGTGTCTTTATTCCCGTAATTGACTCTAGTGATTGCCTAGAGAACTTACGAAAGCAAATTCTTCCAATGAGCAAAATCATCGAACCTCATATTACAATAATGCATCCTAGAAATTCGACCTGTACGGACGAGATTTTTCAAGAAATTATTGAAACGACTATTCCCACTAAAATAATTCTCGACCGCATTTCCCTGATTGAACAAGAAATCGGCAAAAAGTGGAACATATTACAAACCTTTAATAGGAAAGGTAACCTACGATGAAACACCGCTTAACGCAACAAAAAACCCTGAACGCTATTCTACAACGAATTTGGAAGTATGAGTTCGTTGATCCAAATCCTGACAAGTCAATAAGTAGACGCCTGGCGAAAGATTGGTGATATCCAACATACCGTTTGCAGGAATAGGCTCCGATTGCTTATGAACTTTACCAGCCAAATCAGTAATCTGGTAGTAAGTAAACATTTCAAATGCGTTTAGGCGTAAACTTTCATTGACTGGATTCGGATATATACTGAACTCAAAGGATGATGTATCCCATACCGAAGTAATTACTGCGTCCGAAGCCACCCAATTTGTTGGATCTTCATTATTTGCATTTAAATCCATCAGTTGAAGGTAAAACCCTTCGCCATCCGCCGCCTCCGGCCAGGGTGCTTCGTCCTTATATTGCACATAATCTATTTGACGACCCCAGGCATCCAGTAGCTCAATGTCTTCACTTTTATTGTCCAATCCCCGGCTGTACTCGCCATGAGGTACGGCCCCGTAGACGGTGCTGAAATCCTCTATATCTTCAGCTAAATAGAGTGATTGGCCCCCTTGTAAAGACCTACCTGCTTCAAATTGATAGACTACACCCGTCCCTCCCAGGTAGATACCGGTCAGGTCAATAGGTTCACTGGAAGCATTGGTAATCTCAAAAAACTCGGATTCCAGGTCTCCCGCCGGATGATAGTTGATTTTGCTAATTACGAGCTGGGGAATCACTGGTGTTGGACACACGACTGCAGAAGCTGACCATTGTGCATCCAACCAGGCAGCTCTTTGATCAATCCAGTCCTTTATCTCTTGGATATGCTGATCGTAATCATTCGTCAGCCCCCAACGGGCATAATCTCTGGGAGCCGCCTCAGCGAGGAGGGAAGCAACAGCATCTATTCTGGCAAAAACTCTTTCGTCAAATAAGTCCCCGTAAACTTGCCTCAGCTCTTGCCAACGTCTGGAAAGCTCACAGTAAAAACCATCGGAGGTAGCCAGGTCCCGCCAGAACATAGCTCCCACATTTTGATTATCATCATACTGCCAACCTTCTGTATTGCTCCGATCAAAACCAAACTGAAATAAGTCATTACCGAACGTGAGATTGAAATCCCAAATGGGTCCTCCTCTTAGTTTACCGTTGATATCTTTGTGAAAGAAGGTGCTAAACTGATAGGCATCCGGATTAGAGGCCCATTCGTTTAGAATAATAAAGTCCACAAAACTGGGAATATCAATAAGAGAAGGATAACCGTCTACTATATCCATATTGTCGTTGCCGGCCTCCCTTTCCAGATCAAAGAAGTAGGATTGAATGTACGCTGCTTGCTGGTTTAAAATATTGTCGCGGTTTGGAAATTCCTGGACAAAGGCCGTTTGCCATCCTGCATAATTATCCATATACCAGGCCGCAACGTCATCACCCTCTGTTTTATCCGCCTTGATGATGTATCCGCCGGTGAGTTGGTCTCCC
Source organism: Bacteroidota bacterium (assembly GCA_039026865.1). Lineage (GTDB taxonomy): Bacteria > Bacteroidota > Bacteroidia > Cytophagales > Cyclobacteriaceae > Ekhidna. The sequence continues at coordinate 16,803 of JBCCLN010000034.1, forward strand.
GAAGTATCATCACTATCCAACTTCCGTATATCAATGCGATCTTTGTCTACCTTGAGTTTCTCCTGCAGTACGTAAACACCCTGATACTGGCCATTAAGCAACACCTCAACATACCGACCCCTGGAAGCATATTCACCCATGGACAAGGCAGTCTGATAGCTAATATAATCTCGCTTTAAGGAAGGATCAAAGGCAAACGCATTCAGTATCCAGTCATTCTCATCCGGCATCCCCAATAAGCTGACATTCTCTTTTTCACCCTGGGTATCATAGGTCGTCAAGGCGTACTGCTTCTTGGGCGAGCAGCAAGCCGACGTAGAGCCTCTGATCTCTATTTGGATGCTACCACTGTAGTCCTGCTTGGCAGGATCATCTTGATCTTCCAGAAAATTCCGTTCCGCTCCTTTATCCTCAATTATGGTCATAGTCGCCCCAATCTTGGGCTCGTTGGGTATATCCGCATTATTGACAGTTTCGAGAATCACTATAGGCAGGTTACTCGATTCGAAAGGTATGTTTATTTCCTCTAGTGGCGCTTCAAACCAATCAGGGACCGGGAGGTAATCATCCGAATTTTTTGACAAGCTAATACTCAGCGTCGGAATAGAGGTAAGATCAGATGAGTTGATATTTTCATTATGTACCTGTATAGCCACCACATTGGCACCGTCTACCAGCAAAGCCGTATCGATTTCAAACCGCTCAGGATCCTGGCCTCGATACAGGTTAGCTTCATGAAATCCCGATGCAGGTTGATTGAATGAAGGATTTGTACCTTCCATGAAAGACCTGGCGACTTCCACACCATTTAGGTACGCCACAAAGCCATCGTCAAAATCTATGTCGAGCAAGAGGCGATGAACAGTGTCGGCACTATTCAATTCGAATTGTGCTCGCATGAAGAGTGATAAAGTATTCGCAATCAACGTTTCATCATCACCATCTCCATACCCTATCCCAGATGGTCCAAGATCCCACGTTTGATCATTGTAGGCAGCTTCTGTCCAGTTTTGCGGCAGCTCTGAATCCGGAACCCGGTACCTCCATTCGGAGCCTGGGATAATAACAGATCTCCAATACACTTCCTGCCCAATACTATCAATCCAACCCAAGAACAAAAGACAAGCAATCAAACATCTCATAGCCTAAAAAACTTCTGGTTTAATTTAATAAATTAATTGCAGGTGAACACTGGTTTAAACCGAGCTATTGCTCCGTGAACATCACATTTTGGACTTTTTAGTTTTCTGCCTTGGAATAGCGTTAGGCTTTCCAAGATCTTAGCCGTCCCGAACCCTAAAGAGAATTTCTTTCAACTTGCTGACCGGAAGCATAGGTTGTAGGTGTTAGGCCACTATGCTATTTTAGTACTATTAAATACTAATTGGCACTCAGGAGCTAACCCAGTGTTAAGCAAAAAACCATTAGTCATGAAACCGTCTGACTTCGTTATAATATTTATTTTTTGGATACCAGGCTTAAACGCCCAAAGCCTTCTTTCCATTGATCGGATTTACGCTTCAAATGAATTTCAACAAGACTATCAACCCCCGGTAAAATGGATTCAAGAAGGCGAGTCCTATGTCATTATTGAATTAAATGAAAATGGACAGAATGAATTAATTGTGTACACTACATCTGTTCAAAAACGATCTGTATTTCTATCAAGTGAACAACTTACTCCTGAAGATCAAATCCAACCATTAGTTATAGAAGAATTTTACTTGTCTGAAGACGAGAGTAAAGTGCTGATATTTACCAACTCGAAAAGAGTCTGGAGATCAAATACCAAAGGTGACTACTGGGTCTATGATTTTACATCTCGAAAACTATCGCAACTCGGTAAAGATCTCCCGTCGTCCTCTTTAATGTTCGCCAAATTCTCAAACGATAATGCCTTCGTAGCCTATGTTGTTGATTTTAACCTCTACAAAGAGGACTTCAGTACAGGAACAGTTACTAAACTTACAGATGACGGTAATAAAAAGATTATCAATGGTACTTTCGATTGGGTTTATGAGGAAGAGTTCGGATGTAGAGATGGGTTCAGGTGGAGTCCTGATGCTTCAATGATCGCCTACTGGCAGCTAGACGCTTCAAACATTGGTGTTTTCAATATGATTAATAATACCGACTCAGTATACTCCCAAATTGTACCGGTACAGTACCCAAAGGTGGGTCAGGATCCTTCTTCCGCAAAAATTGGATTGGTAGATGTAAACACGGCTAAAACGAAGTGGGTAGAATTAGAAGGTAGTATGGTTCAGAATTACCTACCGGCTATTCAATGGGTCAGTGCTGACCAGTTACTAATTCAACAGCTAAACCGAAAGCAAAATCATCTTAAAATTTGGTTACATCAACCTTCGATTAGTTCCACTACTTTACTTTATGAGGAAAAGGAAGATAGTTGGGTAGACATTCAATATCCTGATATATCCAGTTCACATTGGGGTGATAACGATTTGAAGCTGGTAAACAATGGGAAATCTGTGCTAAGGTTGACAGAGGATGATTGGAGAAATGCTTACACTATTGACCTTACCTCCGGGAATACGACATTAATAACACCCGGCAGCTATGACGTAGCCTCAATTGCCGGTAACAGCAAGAAAACGCTTTATTATCATTCGTCCCCAGAAAACCCTGCACAGAGATACCTTTATTCCGTAGACTTAGCGGGCAAGAAGAAAGATACGCGAGTCACTCCATCGAATTTTGATGGTATCAATCTCTACAATGTTGCTCCTAATGGGAAATATGCATTTCACTCTCATTCAAGCGCTCTAAAGGCAACGAGTGTGAGACTAGTTTCTCTTCCTGATCACAAGACCATTAGTACTGTTGTTCATAACAAGGCATTTCAAGAAAAATTTGAAAAGTTAGACCTGCCAGAGGTAGAATTCTTGAGTGTCGAAACCGAAATGGGAATCCCTGTAGATGGTAGAATGATTAAGCCTTCAAATTTTGAGAAATCCTCAAAGTACCCCGTTATTTTTCACGTGTATGGCGAGCCATGGGGGCAACAAACAACTGATTCTTTCATTGGGCTATGGAACACTCTTTTGGCACAACAAGGGTATATAGTCATAGCGATCGATCCGCGAGGAACACCCTGTTTAAAGGGCTCTAACTGGAGAAAATCCATTTACCGACAAATTGGAAGGGTCAATATCGCTGATATGGGGTTGGCAGTGAAGGAAATATTAAAGTTTCCATATGTTGATGAAGAAAAAGTAGGAGTCTGGGGCTGGAGTGGAGGTGGCTCGTCCACTTTAAATCTATTATTTCAATATCCGGAGGTATTCAAAGCAGGGGTTTCAGTAGCGCCGGTAGCCTATCAACTCACCTATGATAATATCTATCAAGAGCGATACATGGGACTGCCCCAAGAAAATAGAGAAGACTTTATTGCCGGTTCACCCATAACCCATGCCAAAAATCTCAAAGGAAAACTACTCATTGTACATGGTACAGGTGATGATAATGTACACTACCAAAACACAGAAATGCTAATCAACGAACTGATTCTCCAAAACAAACAATTCGAGATGATGGCTTATCCAAATCGATCTCACGGCATTTATGAAGGAAGAAATACAAGAAGGCATTTGTACATGAAGATCTTCAATTTCTTTCTCGAAAATGTGCCTAACAATTGATAGACTAAAGGAGCAAACTGTGTAGCTTTTTCAGTTAATACCATCTGGAGGACATCAGTGGGACTGGTTGTAAGTATTGGGCGGGCGCACTACTTTTAAAGTATTAAAAACGAGCTTGTGCACGAATTTCAGCCTAATGTGGAATTATGAAGAGGGCTTTATTCTATTTTGACGACTTTCTCAGTTAGCCATCTTGCACCCGCAGACATTTGCTTTATCACTTTTGAAAAAAGACTCATCGGAGGCAGACGTCATTTTTGTTGGAAAGCTGATTGAGGCCAAATATGGAATTTATTGTGAGGGTGGAAAACCCGCTAGTATCTACACATTTGAGATATTGGAATCGTTCAAAAGTTTATCAAATGGCGTACTGTGAACTTGGCTCTTAGCACCCTTTTGGTCCTTGCGTTGTAATGAAAAAGTTCTTCAAGGTCCCATAGTGCGGTGGACAGGTAGTCATTGGAGCAGAAACCCTTGAGCAACCACATACCTATTCTGGGCGGTGATGATCTCTTATGTTCTTTATTCATACTTGAATCCTGTTAATAGCTACTCACTTTTTAGACTGCGAGTAACATTGATGTTGCCTGATTTAGCGGTCTGCAACATTATGGTGATCCAAGCGACGACGATCATAAACACCCCCGAAACAATAAATAATGCTGGTTCGAGCTCTATTTTGTAGGCAAATTCACTTAACCAGCTTTGCATAAGGAAGTAGCCAATCGGTAAGCCAAAGAGTATGGCGATTAAAATAAGTCCAATAAAATAGTTTGACAATAAGCGGACTACGCCAAAAGTACTCGAACCTAAAACTTTGCGGATCGCAATCTCTTTGAACCTGCGCTGTGTACTGAACGCCGTAAGTGCCAATAGCCCCAGACACGATATAGTAATTGCGATCGCCGAAAAGTACTTTGAGAGCGTGGCGGTTCTTTCTTCTTCCAGGTAGAGCTGCTGATATTTATCATCCATAAACTTGAACTCGAAGGGATACCCCGGATTAAACGCTGCATGCAATTCTTCGATTTTTTTGATCGTTTCGGCTTGATTTTCGTCTCGAATTTTCACCATAAAGTATTCTCCGCCATCATCGCTAAGTACAAAAAAGAAGGGTCCGATTTTCTCATGAAGCCCTTTCGAGTGAAAATCTTCGACAATCCCCACAATCTCATAACCATCAAATTGCTCCCCAATGGTATTTTTAAAACCGAATAGCTTTGCGGCTGTTTCATTGATCACCATCGCTTGATCGTCCGTAGCAAACTCGGGTGATAAGAACCTCCCTTCGATGAGCTCAACGCCCAGTACTTTTCCTATATCGTAACCGCCCTCAATAAAATTGAATCGTGTATTTCTCTGTTCAGGTGTCTGCCCTTTCCAGCTGAATCCACTACTGCTACTCACATCGCCCGGTAGTTCTCCCCATAAGTAGGAGATATCAACTACCCCGCTAAGCTTCTGTACTTCTGTGATGAAAGGTTCTACATCAGATTCGTAGAGTTCGCCCTCCATATTAAAGGAGATGACATGCGCTGTTTTATAACCGAGATTGGACTTCTTGATGAAGTTCATTTGCTTGTAAATGACTACTACAGATATGATGAGTATGACTGAAGTGGCGAATTGGAAGATTACCAATCCTTTTCTCAGCAAAAGTCCACCTGTCTTAGACTGTACCGTCCCCTTTAACGCCAGCACCGGTTTGAAACCAGATAAGTACAGGCCTGGATAAATCCCGGAAATAAACCCCGTACATAAGGTAATGAGTAAAACCACGATAACTAACGAAGAGGCTTGAGACAGGTGAAGAGACTTACCGGTAATCTCATTAAAAGAAGGCAGTAGCAGCGCAACAATACCCGCAGCTAGGAGTAGGGAAATGAAAGAAATAAACGTGCTTTCACTAAAATATTGATACATCAACGTACTGCGGTGGGGCCCAATCGCCTTTTTAACACCAATTTCCTTTATTCTCCGTGCGGCCTGAGCGGTGGACAAATTCATATAGTTAATACAGGCGATCGCCAAAATGAAAATGGCTATAAGTGAGAAGATGCGGACGTAGACCATCCGGCCAGCGGTAGGTATTCCATTTTCAAATTTCTCATAGAGATATTTATCCGAATATTTCTGAGCAATCAGAGTTTGAGATCCTCCGGTAAACTTGCTCATCAAGTTCTTGATCTTCGTATTGAACTCATACAGATCTACACCTTCCCGCAACACCAGATGGGTCTGGGGTCCCCCATTTCCCCAGGTGTAAAGCTCGGTTCGCCAGCCGCTCAAAAAATGATCTAAGCTTAAGAGTATGTCGAAATTGATTGTGGATTTCGGATCGTGTTTAAAAACACCACTCACCACATAAGGTCCTTTATAATATTCACCCTTGAAATTTATGATTTTACCAACGGCCTGTTCTGGTTCACTAAATAGGCTGTTGGCCAATTGAGTTGAGATGACTATGTTGCCATTGTCGAGCGCTCCGACTTTACTACCTGCTACAAAATCACATTCGAAAATATCGAAGTAGCCATTAGTAACAAAAAGCGGAATCGCCCTGAGGTCATTGTCATCAAAGGAAATGACCCCTTTGTAATACGGTTCATCATAGACGGAGATTGCTTTTTCAACCTCCGGCAATTCTTCTTCCATGGCCTTGGTCAATGGAAAGGGTGTCCATTCCTTCGTATGAATCCCATCAGACAGCTTGCTATTAACATATACCTGGTAGTGTCTGTCACTATATTTCTCCTGGAATTGCCCTATTTTCATTTCGTCATTGACCCACAAGTAGATCAATAGGGCACTAGCAAGACCAGTAGCCAAGCCAAATAAATTGATGAGGAACGTAGTTTTGTAGCGTTTAAAGCTGCGTAGTGAGATTAAGATATTGTGTTTTAACATGGCGATTCCTGTTTTCGACACCTGTATCGAGTTACAGGTTAAAATAGCCATTTATAGGTTTTAGAAGTTGATTTTAGGTTGACTTTGGGTGTCCCAGGTCAACTTTTAGGCTTAGTTTCGGCGGATGTTCGTACGCAAGAAGCCTAATAAGAGTGGAGTAGTGAGTGTTCAGGTCATTGATAAAAGCTCTGGAAGGTATCGGGTAA
>JBCCLN010000035.1:0-23490 GCA_039026865.1 Bacteroidota bacterium
AGTCCTGTTATGGTTGCGGCGTTTGCTGCCACGACCACCGGGAAGCTTCCCCCGTCATGGTCCACGGTCTGGTTGCCGTTGGGCACGTCGGTGAATGTGAGCTGTATCTCTCCTTCGTTGCCCCCGCATGTTGTGGGGTCCGTCCCCACGGCCGATGTGATGGTGGGTATTAGAATTACATTTACAGTTTCCAAATCCGTAAGCTGAACTGGAGCACAAATCCCAGAAGTTGCCAGTATATTAAAGGTTGTGGTGGCCGTAAGGTTGCCCGTGGGTAGGTTTATGGTTCCGCCGGTTCCTAATATGGGTGCTCCTATCGGAGTATTATCAGCGTGGTTGCGAAGTTGGTAGCTGACACCAACTTCTGACAGAGCAACATCGATGGTTGTGGCTTCGTTAAAACATATAGGGTCATTGGCGGCTGAAACAGTTAAAGCGGGACTCGGAGAATTATAAATATTAAAGGTTTGCGTAACCTCAATAAAGTTCCCCACAAGGTCGGTTACTCGATAAGTTCTTGTAATAATTTCTGGGTTTGAGTTTCCATCGGATACATCGCCCATGTGGGTAATGCTAGCGACCATGCAATTGTCTGCAGCATCTGTAACAACGGAAACGTCTGGAAGAGGTGGAGCAAGTACGTTACATAAATCCTGTGTAGGTGGATTGCTTGCCGTTGGGTTTATAACATCTCCATAGCCAATGGTAAACACATCGCGATGTTCAAAGTTGACATTTTCGAAATATACAATTCGGTTAGCCTCGTCAACAGAAGATAATGGAATGTAGGTCACAGGACCGGAGGTAAAATCCCCTTCATCACCATCACTATCGGAATCAATCATAAGAAAGATATCGCAAGTAGAGGCTAATGGAATATCAGATGCAGCAAGTTCTATTTTGACGCTTACATTTGCTATTGGGCTAAGGGCCGTGGCAGTTTTGGATACCAACCATTCCCGTCCGATTCTATCGGAAACACCTGCTGGAACTTCAGAAGCAGTAAGATTGAGATTTCCGTGGTCATTTCCCCATAGGAGATAATTATATTCAAAATGAGGGCTAAAAAGACGTCCATTAATATCGGGTCTGGTATCATCCAAATTGTCAGGGTTGAAATCATTATTATTTGAAATGGTAACAACGGCTTCTGGGTTAACACTTTTGGAAATGCGTTGGTGTAGGTTATATCGAAGTTTAGTATCATCATAACTCGTGGGACCTCCTTCGATATCTTGAAAACGGTCTCTTCCAATTCCTGCAATATCAAAATTGTAAGGGTTCGATAAATCAAAATCCCAGACAACTGAACCGTCGGCAGCTAAATAGTCATAAGAGTCATTCCCTACTGTACTTCCTAGGCCGGAGCTATTTAAGGTAATCCCATACTTGATAGCAAGATAACTCTCAATTCGCTCTATGGCATCTGTAAGATTTTCTTCGGCAGGAGTATCCAACACCAAGATTTCTGCAATATGACCTGTAAAGTTTCTATCGGAATCGGCATTACCACTATTAAAGTGTTTTCCTATCCGATTAAAGGGGAATAGTTGTGTGTCAGCGATAAGGTTTGGTGTCTCATCTCTTATCCAATCAATATCATCAATACCGTTTACTCTGGTTCGTAATCTCTCTTGAACTTGACCATCTATTGTATCTCTTTCAAACATGGCAATTGTAGGCCTTCCCAATAGGTCAACGCTACCTTGCTGCCACATACTCGCATTTGCGTCCCCCCCATTTCGTGTTCTGCCTACAGAAAAGCGGTTGCCATCTGAAATGCCCAGCGACAAGTTGGTGGCTACTGTGGTAGACGGATGGCTTTGAATATCTCCACCATATAAAAGACGTTGGGTTTCTGCGGAGTTGCCCGACCCATTTCCTGAAAAAACGATGAAAACAGTAGTTTCATTTCTTGATATTGATCTATAGTGTAAGGCTTGCCCGTTGCCATTACCGTTGAATTCAATAGCGGGGTTAAAATTGAATATGTTGCTTCTCAGTACCGGCCGTCCAGGTACAGAACCGGTAGGAGATAAATAATCTGTACCGTTAGTCCCAAAGGGATAATCAAATCCGGAAGGAGGTGCCAATTGGTATGTAGCATCGTTTGCTGGAAATGGATGAGGCACAGCATCTTGAGTTTCAAAATCTATTATGTCATACCAAATATCCACATCAACATCAAAGATTGAGGGATAAGGTAAGAACGAAGAAATAGGATTAATTGCTGGGGTATTCACTGCTCTATCGGCTGTAAACCAGGTGTCTAATTGCTGGGCAGACAATTGACCAAATGAGCATATCGTTAGCAAGACCAAAAACTGCCTCAGAAATAGCCTTTTTGAAATATATTTTGTGTTCACGCTATGGCGAAACCATTGCGTAGTAAAAAGTAGTTTTCCAAGCATAAGCGTACGATTTGGGATTGCACATGGCCAAAGGAGGCTACTTTGGCAGTTTAAAAAAAAAGATTTCGCCCCAAAGCCCCAAGGGCTAATTCATGAATAGGGTTTAGGAATTGACCAATGCCCTTTTTGAGGGAATAGCCCTATTGTTTGTTGAAGTACAATGACTTACCTAGGTTGCATCTTGTAATTTGAAGCGTTAAAAGGAAAAGGCCCTCATTTTAATTCGTGAGAGCCTTTTTTTGGAGGGTATTTGAAAGGTACTGTTATTGTTTTGCCAAATTGATTTCCACTCGTCTGTTCTGTTTTCGACCTTGCTTGGTTTTATTCGTTGCAATCGGTTTTTCTTCGCCATATCCAATCGCTGTTAGTCGGTTTGGAGCTATGCCTTTATCGACCAGAAAATCACGAACGGCATTGGCACGGGCTTCGGAAAGTTTTTGGTTGGCAGTATTACTTCCTACGCTATCTGTGTGACCTTCTACCATAAATTGGGCCGATGGATACTCATTCAAGATTTGAAGGATATCGACCATGGTTGTAGTGGATTCCGATTGGATACTTGCCTTTCCGGTATTGAACAGAATCGTACGGGCATAGTCATTCAATTGTTTTTGAACTGTATCGGTGATTTCAGGGCATCCGTTGTTACTAGCTGGTCCAAACTTTTGGGGGCATGCGTCATCGATGTCGACAAGGGAGTCACCATCGGTATCGGGGCATCCTTTGAATTCCAACTTGCCTGCTGCTTCAGGGCAACGGTCTTCAGCGTCGGTAATTCCATCACCATCTGCATCTGGACACCCTTGCAGGGTTGCTATTCCTGGTTTTAAAGGACATAAGTCATCTTTGTCCACAATCCCATCGTCGTCCGTATCTTTCCAAGGACACCCTTCGTTTTCTAAAGGGCCTTTTTCCTCTGGGCAAGCATCATCTTTGTCTAAAATCCCATCCTCATCAATATCTTTCCAAGGACATCCGTCATTTTCGATGGGGCCATATACTTCTGGACAGGCATCATGCTTGTCTTTTAAACCGTCACCATCCCTGTCTTTCATCCTTCTTTGGTAAATAGGGACTTTTAGCCCGGCAAATACATCCAATGATTGGGTTTCATTACCTAAGAGCGCTGAAAGAATGGAACCGGAACCAAAGTAAAGCGGACCGGCACGGAAACCACTTCCCCATTGTACTCCTGCCCCTTGGGTATAGGTAATAGGACTGAATACGGTTAAAAACTGGGTTTCAAATCTTGGGGTTAGTCCGAGCTGGGTTACCGTTCTATTGGCGTTTATTTTTGAACGAGAGGTCAAGGGTAGCCCTGCATTCAAGTTCAGATAGAATTTTGGGATGACACTATAATCTGCATTGAGATGCAGTGCGGTGGGTAAAATAGAGTTGGGAGAGCCTGATTCGGAGATCAGGTCAAAATTCTCTTCGATGCCTTCTTCTAAAGCATCCCCATCGAAGTTATCAATGTTTTGTGTACGATTCACATCATACACTTGATTCACACCATTGGTATTGCTGATGCTTCCGATATCGGTAAGGGCCAAGCCCAATTTCAACCGGTATTTATTGGTTCCTCGATTGCTGACAGGGTTCTGCTGGGCGTCTGTACCTTTATATTTTGCGTGCTCTGGACGCCATTCATAGATGAAACCAATGTCGGCCCCGAAACCTTTTCCGCTATTGAAGTCGTAAAAATCTCCGGCGCTACCTGCTTCGTCCAAATCATCGGTGTTGCCATATGTGATTTCACCTTGTGTGGTAATCAGTCTTGAGTCGGCATCATAATCAAGGCTGAGATTACTACTCTTTACATAGGCATTGCCTACACCTTGAAGGTATTTTAAAGTCAGCCCCCCTTTGACGAAATGTTCATCCCGATTATACAACACGCGGGCGTAACTGACACCAAGTTCGGCCCATAAGTTAGCTGTTCCCGTGAGGTTTCCTTCATCGATAAAAAAGTCTTCTGTTTCATCAAAACCACCCTCTTTATCAATGGTTTCCCCATTGATGTCATTTGCATTGAAAAAGAAACGGCCTCGGGTAAATACCGAAATAGCGCTTTTTTCATTCAAGGTAACGAGAACCGATGGTCCCAACACATCCACATTTAAGGCTAAGGCGTTGTTTTCTTTTGGCGTTCTTTTGGATTCATCAAAGGTGCGACTGATGTCGTCAAAAGCGTCAGAAAGGTTAAAACCAATATAATCGTTGGCAAAAAAGGCACTAACTCCTGCAAGGTTGACCTCTAGCTTTACACGAGAATCGGCAATATTGGCGGGATTGGTCAATACTCCATGTACACCATTGTAGTTGTCCGTTTGATATCCGATAAAGGATTGGGCGGACATTGCCGTCAGACTTAAAAGGAATAAAATTGTAATCAAATAATTTTTGAAGCTCATCTTCTTGGATTTTGGGATTCGCGGCAAAGAGAGGATAAACTACGCTTGAAATGATGGAAGGATGGACCGTCAATGGCTTTGAATTGACGGATGCTAGGTATGGATTAACTGACTAAGTTTTAACCCGTGAGTTGGACGGCATCAAATTGTACTGCAGGTTTGGAAAGGTCCTAAAAACCAACGGCCCTGAAGACTTTCGTCTCCAAGGCCATTGAAACCTCAACTAAACTAAACACTTTTGACCAAACGTCTCAAAAGTGCAAACTAACTACTATTGCATCTTAGTTAGAATGTAACATCCTTAGATAAAAGGAGTTTTTAAACACATTTCAAATGTATGGCGGCATAATGGATTGGAAAGGTTTCGTTTAACGGATAAAGGCGCAAAATTCACGAATGCCTATGCTGACTTTATATTTCGATGAACACTACGCAACTAACAAATCCTAAGTATTGGAATAGTAATTCGTAAAGGGAAAGGGAATAAAAAACCCTCCATGTTTATATGGAGGGTTTGCTTTAGCGGTCTGGACGGGACTCGAACTTTTCACTAGAATCCCCTGAATATAAGGCCTGCCAAAGGGTTGTTTTTTAAGCTCACCGCGCTGCTCACCTTTTAACAAAGTTTAACATTTTATGTGTTGGGTTTGATTCAAATTGAGGTTAAAACTATTCCTATTTTGAACCTCCCATAAACTTTTCTAATACGCTACCTCCGGGCATCGATGGGGTAGAATCATCTTTTAACAAACCCGAATCTGCTCTACTAAACAATGATTGCATAATTAAATGTCTTTCGGTTTCATCTATATTCTTCTCTTTTTTCAAGGCTAAGTATACGTAGGCCAGTTGTTCTCTTTCTTCTGCATCGCGTGTCAAGTGGTACGCACTAAACATAAGCTTTGCGAAAGTTCTTACCCCATATGCCAAGAAGGAAACAAAGGTTATGAATACAATGGACCATCTAATAGCACTTCCAGTACTTTCAAAGAGCACTTTTAAGGTGCCATCCGAAATGAAGTACAATACCACCCCTAACGATAAGATGGCAATGACCGTAAAACCAATTAACCATCCCAGCCAGGTATTCCCTTGCCTTCTCAGTTTTTCAGCTCTTTGATTCCAATATGTGGCTGGAGCTTCTAATTTTAGTTTTTCTGTATAAAGCTTTTCTAATTCTTTAAACGCCGTTTCTGAATCGCCTAAAAAAACGTTGAACTTATCTTGATTTTGTTTTTTCCAACTGTCATATTGAAATTTTCTTAACCTAAAGAGTCTTGAAAACGCATTCTCTTTTTGTTTGTATAAAACTTCTTTTTCGAAAATATGATCATCTACATTTTTGTCATTTTGTTCAAGATTTTTTAAATATTCTGAACGGATTCTTCCTAAGGTCTTTCTTTCGTTAGTTCTACGTTTAACAGCTTCAAGATCTTGTGTGTGAAAATCGCAAGCCCTGTGCCATCCTGTAAAATAATTTCGATCAGTGATGTTGTATTTAAATTGTTGATTAGTAAGAAAGTCATAGGCGCCATCGACTGCTCCTTTGAATTGAGAATCCAAATCAATTAAGAAAGATGTGACTTCAGAGTCTTTATTGAAAATTGCTAGACGATTGTAAACTCCTTGACCACATTGCGATTGGATATTATTCCACTTGTATTGATCGAAGTGTTTAGTTCTTGCCAATTCTTCTACAAAACTTCGAATTTGGCTAGCACATAATTCAAAATGGGTCTTTGAATTTTTCAACTTTTCAGGAAGCGATTCTAATTTGGAGAAAAAAGAGTTTTCCTTATAAAAAAATTGATAAATGATATCCAATCCTTTAAGCTCTATTTCAAAATTTGCACTAGGGTAATTGATATTTACCACTAAAGAATCTGCTTTTTCTTTTTGTTCAGAGTCTCGGATTAATTTTCTAAGTTCACTTACTTTCATTTTAGACAGCCAATACTTCCTTTTTTATTTTCTTCTATCCTATTTGATACTGTAGGGCTTAATTGATCTGAACCCTTTGTCTTAAATACTTATAATAAGTAACAAAAGAAATGTCCATTTGGTCAGAGATTTCAGAAACAGTTGGTATACCCTCTTTAAATACTCTTTACAAAGTAGAGCTTTTTGTGGATTTTTCTTACCAAAAATTTGCGAAGCTCTATTAATTTCAAGCCTTCTCAATTTTATCCGTATGGGTAGTTTAGTCTCCGCGTTTATGTTTATGCGGCTTTAGCGATGGTGTATTTCCAGGAGTTTTTTTGTTGTCTCGTTGACGCCTATCTGGTTTCCCTGTTGATTTTGCTTTCCTTTTTGGGCCGGGTTTAATGGCCTTAGTTTTCAAAACTGTCTCCATAATTAGTTAGCTTTTGTTCTCACTATTTCAAATCCGAAGTAAACATACCTCTAAAGGCTTAGCAAGTTGAAATTACTTTTCATAGGAACCTTGCGTAAAAACACATTGGCCCAAAAGGTCTATTGAGTTTTATAAAGTGCTTTTTTGTTGCCGAGAGCCCGTAAATCTTTAATCCCATATCGCAATTACCGTATTGTATCTCGATGTGTATTGGACAAAATTGAATCTCTAGGTTCTAGAATGTATTTCTCGCAAATATGCTCAGTAACAGGCTTTAATTCTTTCCCGTTTACCGGATGTTCTCCACGATGGGTAAAGAAAGTAACTTCGTTGTTGGTCTTATCGTACCACATTTCACGTTCGCATTGCAACGGCCTTTTTATTTCCTTCATTTTGACTAAAACTACTTCATTCAATTTCCGTTCATTTTCCAATCCAGAGCATCTTATTTTTTCATAATGATCATCCACCCAAATCATGCAATTCTTTTTATAATACTTAGAAATAAAGAATGATAGCGTGCCCAATAACAAAACTCCAACCACCAAACTCATGGAGGCCGTTTTCCTGTATTTTTCTTTTTGATCACTTATCTCCTTGCGCAACCTCTTTTTTACTATTTCGCACTCAATTTTGGTTTCAAAGTCTTTAAAGTCTTTATGACTTAAGTATTCACAGAGCACGTTAAGTATATCATCTGTTGGAGATTGCTTTCCTCTTTCATTAAGGATATACCCTTTGTAGTATCTAGTAAACGTATTGATGTCAATACTGAACCGAAAATCTTCCATTAACTTATTGGATAAGTACTTGGCAAGTCCATGTATTGGTTTCTTTTTGGAGTCCTTTTTGGCCTTTTCAAACACAAGCTCTATTAATTCTTGGACTAACTCCTCTTTTTCAAAACTTTTTCCTTCTTCTAAATTCATATTTATAGTTGGTTGATATTTAGATTTTTACAGACATGTCAAATTGGTGATAAACAAATGAGAAAAAGATGTCGAACTGATGTCTGATCAAAACTTCAGAAACTACTTTTCATTTGCACCGAACAGTTCATGCTGTGTATAGCTAACATAGCAAAACGCAAGTCATGGTTCTTGCGGGAAGATGCAGTTCAGGGCTAAAGGCTTAGGGGAAGTTGCCTAAAGTTACTGGATTCTCTACCACTTCTCAAACCATAGCGTACGCAAAATCTAAGTGGGTCTCTGAACCCTGTGGTGAATTCGGGTAAGAGCCCGACAGGGACCCTTTTGTGTAATCTAAAAATTTAAAATTATGACTAAAGCATATATAGCATTATTACTATTGTTTTGTATTGGGATTTCTTCTTGTACGAAACCCGATATCGCAGAAGAGATTATAGAAACCCAAGCCTGCTGCGGAGAAGATCAACATAATCCACCACCCCCACCTATAGGCGGGTAATAACTAACAGGATTTAAATCATAAATTAGAGGAATGAACAAGCCTAGCTTTTTATTCCTCTTTTTTGTTTTCTCTTTATTTGAGTCCATATCCCATAAGGGTTTTTCGCAAGAATCTGTAGATAGCTTAAGGTATTATCATAATGTGGTGATGAAACCGAATAATAGTAATGACCTGAATTCGGCATTTCTTTTTTTTGATCGCAAAATAAATGAACAACTATTAGTAGGTGATACAATTGGTGCTGTTCAAAATCTAAGAAGAGTGGCTATTGGTCAGTTCGAATTGGGTTTCCTATATGAAAGTGAATATTCGGCTGTAAGAGCTTTAAAGATGCTCGAAGAGCAAAAAGACAATCCTGTGATTACCGAAGCTAAAAGTGGGATTTTTAATCATTTGGGAATCGTGTATCGTCATCTCAAACTATATGAAAAGGCTCTATCTTACTATGAATCAGCACTTGAGTTAGCAAATGATTCTTCAGATAGCATACCCGCTCTAAATAACATATCCTACTTACATCTTGATCAGGAAAACTATTCACTAGCGTTTCAAATATCTACTGCAATACTTGAAAAATGTTTAATGTCTAAAGATTCTTTAGGGATTGCCAGAGCGTTGGATAATTTGGGTTATGTTCAATCAAAATTGGACATGCCTGAAGCGCTGGACAATATGCAAAAAGCTATGAATATTAGACTAGAGGCAAATGACTTATCTGGTCTTTATTCCAGCAACCGTCATCTTTCCAATTATTTTTCAAGTCGTAATAATCGGCAGAAAGCAATTGAACATGCAAAGCAAGCCTATGATTTGGCCAAACAATTGAACAGTACATCGTACTTGGAAAACGCCTTAGCGCTTTTGTTGGATTTAAGTGATGATCCAAAAGTGATTGAATACAGAAAATTAAGTGATAGTCTATCCTCTGCAAAACAGATTCAGGAGAATAAATATGCGGTCATTAAATATAATGTCGAAAAAGAACGTCAAAAGACTCAGATGGCAGAGCTACAAAATGAAAGAGAGAAAAGATATAAGATAATATTTCTTTCCGCTTTTTTGCTTGCTGTCGTAAGTGCGGTTTTCATTGTAAACCGAAAGAACCAGCAACGGAAAACGGAACTTGTTCAAACTGCTCAAAAGACAGAAGCTCGAATTTCAAAAAGAGTTCACGACGACTTGGCAAATGATGTCTCGGGTGTTATGACATTTATAGAAAATACATTAATTACATCGACCAGTGTTAAAAATAAAATTCTTAATTTTTTGAATGATATCTATTTGAAAGCACGCGATATTTCGATGGCAAATATTGCCGTTGATGTAACCGATTTTCCTCGGACGTTAAAGAACCTAATAGCTCAATATCACCCGAAAGGAGTCGATGTTATTACCTCTCCATACTCAAATATAAAATGGGATGCTATCGCCGAACACAAGAAAATACAGTTGTATAAATGTCTCCAAGAATTACTTGTGAACTCAAAAAAGTATTCACAAGCGACAATGATAAGTATTGCCTTTAACGCAAAAAAAGGCAAAAAGGAAATTGTTTATTCGGACAACGGTATTGGATTTAAGGTTGATAATATTGTATTAGGGGGGCTGAAACATGTGGAAACACGCATGAAAGAAATAGATGGAAACTTTAGTTTTGAATCGAACGAAGGCAAAGGTTTTAAAGCGAGCCTTATTTTTTAATTGTACTTAATGTTTCAAAAGGCACTCATTGCGGAAGACCATGGTCTAACCGGTTCTGGTTTAAAGGAAAGTCTAACGACGTTATCAATTACTGAAATCACGGTTGTACATTATTGTGATGATGCCCTCCTTAAGATAAAAGCAGCATTACAACAGGGTAGGCCGTTTGAAGTGTTGATTACTGATCTATCTTTCAAAGCTGATTATAAGAACCAAAATTTGGTTTCGGGCGAGGAATTGATTGTTGAGACAAAAAAAATACAGCCCGACATGAAAATAGTAGTGTATTCCGTTGAAAGTAGGGTTGGAAGAATTCAAACTTTATATGATGATTTAGATATAGATGCCTTTGTTGGGAAAGAACGAAGGGATATTTATGAAATAACTAAAGCCGTTAGCCAAGTCTTTGAGGGCAAAACCTATTTTTCAGAATCTTTGAAGCATGCCCTAAGAAGTTCTGAAAACCAGTTGGAACTTGATGAATACGATATTCTTTTGCTTAAACTATTGACAAAGGGACTAAAGCAGGAAGAAATCGCCCAATACTTTCAAGAAAGGAACTACCCCGCAGGCAGTCTCCGCAGTATTCAAGACCGTCTTGGTAAGCTTAAAACAATTTTTGGGGCAAAAAACCCAGTGCATCTGGTAGCCCAAGCCATGGAACGAGGGTTTATTTAACTCTTTCTTCTGCATAAATCCGCAAGCAAATTTTTTAGAAGAAACCTATGTTTGATCCTAACCCTTCATGCAGTTATGTCTTGAGCTGGGGGAGGCTTGGCATGACTCAATTGAGGGGTTTTGTATTGTCTTTGCGGGAATACGCAAGGGTTTCTTCTTAATCAAGATTACGTTTACTCTACTCTTAAAAATAAATCAATTATGGCGGAGAAAACATTTAATCAAGAATTTGAAGGCTATTGGAGGGCTGTAAATGCTGGGAGTCTCCCTAAAGTATCTGGTATTTATGCAGTTCAATCCTGTATTTATAAAAAGAAAGAAGGAACTGTTTCTTTAAAAAAATTGATTTATATCGGTGAAGCTGAAGATATACATGATAGGGTTTTAAATCATGAGAAATGGAAGGAATGGGAAAAGCATCTTAAAATCAATGAAGAATTGTGTTTCAACATCACTAGAATTGAATCTGCTTACCGTGAACGGGTAGAGGCGGCTTTAATAAACTCAAATCAACCACCATTAAATACTGAGTATAAGCATTCTTTCCCCTTTGATAAAACTCATGTCAATTCGAGTGAAAGGTATTTATTATTGAAACAAAGAATAACCGTTGAATACCACATTAAGAAATAAAATGAAAGGATTAATTACAACTTGTTTACTGATTTTATCTTTTGCACTTGCTTTTTCGCAGGAAAAAAAAGAGAGCATGAGCAATGCTGAACTTTTTTCTTCTCAAGCAGGTACCTTGATAGAAAAAGAGTTTATCGATTTGGGTAAAATCGGAAAAACCGAGATTCAAATTTTAAAAATAACAGATATGATTTCGGGCAAATCTGTAAGCTCATTTAGGATTACACAAGAAGTAAAAGGGTCCTACTCATCTGATACTAAAATAGCTCATCTTGATTCTGACGAAATAAATGGTTTGATTAAATCAATGAATATTATTAGAGAGAGTGTATTTGGAGTAACTGCGAATAACTACACCGAAATTACTTTTAGGAGCAGAAGTGGTTTCGAAGCCGGATGTTTTTGGAGTAAAAATGATTGGGTAAGTTATATGCAACTTAAGAAGTATGACAGGAAGTCAATGATTTTGCTTCAAAGAGTTGACTTTGACAAGTTTTTAGAATTATTAGAATTAGCTGAAAGTAAAATATGAAAAGTATGGAGCTTCAAAATCAACTCAAAGCCCTTTCTGAAAAGGTAACCAAACTTAAAAGCCAAATAGAGACAGAAGAGTCAACAAAACATGCTTTTGTCTTGCCATTTATTTCCCTTTTGGGATATGACACTTATAATCCCCTAGAGGTTTTCCCCGAATTTACTGCGGACATGGGTTTGAAGAAAGGAGAAAAAGTTGATTATGCCGTTTTTCAAAACGGACAACCCATTCTCATCATCGAGTGTAAAAATTGGAAAGAAAGCTTGAACACTCACAATTCTCAGTTGTTCCGGTATTTTCATACTACAAAAACCCGATTTGCACTATTGACCAATGGTATAGAATACCGTTTTTATACTGATTTGGAAGCGCCCAATAAAATGGACGAAAAACCATTTTTAGAATTTCAAATTGACCAACTGAAAGAAAGTGCCATTCAAGAAATAGCCAAGTTTCACAAATCCAATTTTGATGTCGACAAGATTGTAGATAATGCAAGCTCTTTAAAATATACCAAAGAAATAAAAAAACTCATTCATGAAGAACTTCAAGAAGCTTCATCAGGTTTTGTAAAACTATTTGCCAATAAAGTTTATTCCGGTAGGCTAACGGAAAAAGTAATGGCAGAATTCAAAGATTTGGTACATAAAGCCCTGAACCAAACCATTAGTGAAAGGGTGAATGACAGATTAAATGCAGCCCTGAATAAAGAAGCTGAAAAACAACAAGAGGAAGCATTAGAGGTTATAGAGGAAAAAAGTAAAATAGATACTACCGAAGAGGAATTGGAAGGTTATCGAATCGTGGTCGCAATTTTAAGAAGAATACTTCCTATTTCTCGGATTGTATATCGGGATACACAGTCTTACTTTGGAATCTTATTGGATGACAATAATAGAAAACCTTTATGCCGCCTCCATTTTAATGGATCCACTAAATATATAGGACTAATCGATGAAGAGAAAAACGAAACTAGAAAACCTTTACAGGCATTAGAGGATATCTACCAATACGAAAAGGAACTATTGGCAACTGTAAATCATTATGAAGACTGATGTCGATTCTTTTGGCACACTACAAACTAAGATTCTAATCTTCCTGAGAGTCATATTTTATCTGCCTAAAATTCTTTTTCGAGCTATCATACTTCTCACAAAAAGAAAACGCCTAAAACTACATTTCTTTAAACCTGATTCCATGTTTTGTGTTGACGGCACGTTGAATCGGCTGTCATGGAAAGTAGAAAATGCAATTATTATAATTCCTGAAAATTCTTCAAAACTATACTTCAAGTCTAATGAACAGGTTTTTCAGGTAGACCATAGAAAAACACGATTCAGCTTTACCTTTTATGGAGTGGGTGCTAAAACTAGGGCAAGCACTTCTATAAAAGTGGTACAAATGGGGGTCAAGAATTTAAATGAAACTTCACTAAAAAATCCTCCATTAGAGCTAAAAAACAACTCCTTTCAAATAGCTGAAGAAAATTTAGACCCTGCAAAGACTTTATCAAAGTCAAATCCAGTTCGGATACTGCTCAAAGTTCCACAAAAAATAAGGACAACCACTGATGGACATATTTTAAATCAGCTTTTGAGGCTTCAAAAAGTGCAGACACTGCAAGAATTAAAAGACCTAGAAAAGAAAATCAACAAAACCAATAGTTATGACAAGAGACTATTATGAAAGTCCCAAACCTGGAAAAATCATGCAATGGCTTTGGAAAGCCGCAGGTTCGGATGGTTATATTCTTAAAAGGAGTACCTATTCCGATCAAGTCAAATATGCATGTTTAGGTGGAATTGTAGTGGCGACTGGGTTTATGGCAGCTTTGGCCGGAGGATACGCCATATATACCATTTTCGAACCCAAAGGTTCCGCACTGGATGGAGGCGCGCATATTCCAACTGCAATCATGTCTTGCATTTTTGGAGTGATATGGGGACTTATCATTTTTAATATTGACCGGTTCATCGTTGCCGCTACCGGAAAGGGAGATGGAACGGAAGCCATTACTTGGCAAGAGTTTACAAACTCCCTTCCTCGAATTATTATGGGACTAGTAATTGCTATTACCATTTCTAAGCCCATGGAAATTCGAATGTTCAAATCTGAGATTGATGCAGAACTACATCAAGAACAATTAGAAAAACGAAAGGCATATGAAATTGCTACAAAAGCAAATTACGAGACTAGGTTCAATGCAATCGATGCTCAACTGGTGAAAATTGAAGCAGGAAGAGAGGCATTAATCGAAAGAATAAGGAAAGCAGAAAAAGAATATTATGACCAATTACAAGGAAGGGCTGGTGCTGGAGCAGGAAATGGACCACTATCCAAAGCTCTTAAACAGCAAATGGAAAAGCTAGAAATTGAATTAGAAAATTATGACGGAGGGAAAAAAAATGAACTGGATAGATTAACATCTGAAAAATTAAAACTAACCAAAGAACTTGATACGGAACTTGCCAAAAACCAAGAAGTTGCCAGTGGCTTGGATGGTTTATTGGAACGAATAAAACTAGCACATGAAATTGCTGGATTTTGGATAACATTTTTCATCACATTGCTTTTTGTCGTTATTGAGTTGACCCCAATTTTTTTTAAAATGATGCTCATTAAAAGCCCATATGATTTTATGAGGGACAACGTTAAGGAACTCTTACGAGCCGAGGAAGGAATCCAGATTAAATACGAGTATTATAAAGATAAAAAGGGTCAGGAAAGAAATTTGGTAATTAACCATCAAGTGAAACGTAAAATTGATGAAAAAATCGCCTTAATGGCTGCTCAATCTGAACTGAGCGATTATATCATCGAAAAGTGGAAGCAACGAAAGAAAATGAATATTGATGAAAATGTTGATGCTTATATCTCAGAATCACAATGAGACTAAACAACACGTATCGTTTTTTTTGGAAAGTAGTTGGGGAAGATGAACAGATACTTAGCCATTGCGGAAAGAAAACCCAAATGATTTTTGCAATCAGTGGTTCTTTGTTTTTTGTCTTGTTCTTTTTAGGCATTGTGTCCTATAGATACGTTTTCAACGGAATTTTTAAAATTCCAACCATTTCATGGCCTTTGGCATTAATATGGGCCATTATCATTTTCAATATTTATAAACTAAACCTATCTACACTTTCTCCCAATAAACCAAAGTACAATACTGGATATGTAATATCATTGTTCATCAGGATTGTCTTTATGGTTTTGGTTGGCATCACATTAATCAAACCACTGGAAGCACTCATCTTTAAGAGGTCACTGTCAGAGGGACTTTCAAAAGTAATAGCTGAAAAGATTGAAAATAGCAGTGAAAAATCCAATATGTATTTTGACGTTCAGATAGCCAGCGTCGAAGAAGAATTAGCTCAATTAAGTCAGCAGACCAATACAGGACGAATTTCGATAGAAAATGAAAAATTCGACTTTCTAAATGAAAAAAAACAAATGTTGTTGAATGAAAAAGGGAGAACACTATCTGAGACTCATGACCTTTTTAGTCCTTCCAATTTATTTTTTATAGGACTTTTGATCTTCAATACAGAAAATCCTTGGGTATGGATTTTCACCTTAGGTTTTTTGCTGATTTTTCTATTACCTCTGTTTTTGAAGTTTTCCATTTCGCCAAGAAGTAAATATGCCGAGGATAGCAGAACTCTACAAAGACAAATAGTCCTAGAAGAATATGGTAAGTTCAAATTATTATATCCCAATTTCCTTGGAAACTTCATTGAATCTCAAATTGTATGGGAAGAAAATTATAGAGATGCTCCTTTTAATACACAGAGAAAGCCATATACAATAAAGTTAGGCAAAGAGGATGATTTCTTAAACCAAATCCATGGGCTTTAAGACCATAAAAGTTGAGAAAAAGGTTCCCAGAAAAACCTATATCCGAGGAGATTTTGTGGGCAAATACTTCGGAAGCTTAAGCAGAGGACAAAACCCAATTTCCATTTCCAAAGTCTATGATATATCAATATACGAGGGGAAGATTTTCAACATAAAAAATGAAATAGAAGATTCCAACATAATCAATGGGTCAATATATAATGGCATCCAATCGGATATACAGATTGAACAGGAAAGCTTTGAGGATGTTGCATGCTTTGCCAACAAGGGTTTATCCAGTTTTGATGGTTATAAATTAAGCATTAAAGCTCCAAAATTAGAAGATGTAAAAATTAAGGATGTAGTCAAGGAAGGGAATCAAACCTTTGGCACCCTTTTTTGCAAGGTCAACGGCTATCTTTTGGATTACAAAACAGAAGTAGATAAAATTGACATTGAAACTTGTGATAGTTGTGAAAACCCAATAGAAAAGTGTATTTGCCCTAAACACTTGGATGTTGCTAAACCTTTGCTCGGCAAAAAACCTATTTTTCCTAGGTCATCCTATAGGAGGTCTTATGATTCCGAATCCGGTTGTTTAACAATATTCGGAATACTTGCTACTCTTATTATTTTACTGGCCTTTGGACTTCCCGGTTTGTTCTTCGTGCTACTTATAGGTCTTTTATACCTGATTGGTAATTCAAATATTCTTTCCAGAATATTTTCTTGGTTGGCATACGTTGCTTTGGCGGTATTTTTTTTGGTTGTTTTTTTTGTAATCATTGATGATTGTTCCGATTCGAATCCAAATAGTAGGTTAAAAAAAATTGAATCGAGTCCATCGCCCCCGATATCCTATCCTCGACAAACAACTGTTTCACCTGATGAAAAAAATACAAAGGAGAAACCAAGGGTTAACAAAACTAATCCTGTTCCAGTAACGCCAAAACCTATTTTAAAATCACAATCTGTATATATCTGTAATGGCAAATATTCAAAGCGCTATCATTTATCACCCTATTGTAGAGGTCTTTCAAACTGCAGGGCATCCATTTCAAGTGTATCGGTAGATGAAGCAAGATATATGGGAAGAACTCTTTGTGGTTGGGAAGATTGAGCCAAATAAAATTTATAATCAACTCATATTTTTAGTATTTTTGAGCCGAATAAGAACCCTAATCGGCTCATGCGCTACAATTGGCAACAGAAAGATTGGCCCAATTTTCAATATCAAACTAATGATATTGAAGATATGCTCTTCGATTTTGCAGAACGAACGGGGCGTATCAGCGGGGTATTACAAGGACTTTCTGAATTGGAGCAAACGGAGGCCATTATAAATCTTATGGTTTCCGAGGCGATAAAAACCTCCGAAATTGAAGGGGAGTATTTGAGCCGAAATGATGTAATGTCTTCCATTCGTAGAAACTTAGGGCTTAATCCAGAATTACCCTTGACCAAAGACAAAAGAGCGGAGGGAGTGGCTGAATTGATGTTGGCAGTACGCAATGACTTTTTAAAACCCTTGACTAGCCAAATGCTATTCGAATGGCATACCATGCTAATGAAAGGTAATACCCAAATTCAGGAAGGCCAATGGCGCACCCATAAAGAACCCATGCAAATCGTTTCTGGGGGTATGGGCAGGGAGGTTGTCCATTTTGAAGCTCCTCCATCAAAAGAAGTCCTTATTGAAATGGATGGTTTTATCCAATGGTACAATACCTCACAAAACAAAATCAAAAAACCTATTGTTAGAGCTGCCGTTGCACATCTCTATTTTGAAACCATACATCCCTTTGAAGATGGGAATGGTAGAATTGGCCGAGCTGTGGCGGAAAAAGCATTATCGCAAAGTATAGGCCGCCCGGTGTTGTTCAGTCTGTCCAAATCCATTGAGGGAAATAAGAAAGTCTATTATGAAGCATTACAAAAAGCCCAACGCTCGAATGAAATTACCGATTGGATAAATTATTTTGTCCGAACCGTTCTGGATGCCCAAATAGATGCTGAGCAAGAAATTGAATTTACCTTAAAAAAGACCAAGTTCTTTGACCAACATAAGGATGTACTAAATGAGCGTCAAGAAAAAGTCGTTCGCAGAATGTTGGAAGAAGGCCATCAGGGCTTTGAAGGTGGTATGAACGCTCGTAAATATGTTTCGCTTGTGAAAACTTCCAAAGCAACAGCCACGAGGGATTTACAAGACTTGGTAGCAAAAGGAATTTTCAAACCTATCGGTGGTGGGCGAAGTACGCGATATGAAATCAATGTTTGAGTTTTTTATTTAAACGACTTTAAATCGGACATTTTTTTAGAATAAACTTGTTCCTCCGAATGTTCGAATATTAGATTATTGAATTGTTCAACATCATCTTTTTTTATATACTTTATACCTTCTGCTTCTTCGCTTAGTAGAATTGCTTTTTTCGGAGAAATTGGATAGAATAAATCAAAACCCTCTGGTTCGTTTAAACTTCTTGGATTGTTTTTGATATTGATTACTGGTTGGTCACCGGTTATTAAATCTTTTGAAGTGTCATTAATTATTAATTGTATTTTGGTTCGATTATAGATCCAATTACTTGTGATATCAATGAAAAATAGATGAAAAACCCTTGCTAACCTTTCATTGTTGAGATTAGGTGTTTGAAATCTTTCTCTTGATACATTTTCGCGCATCCTATTTGTTCGCGTGTATTGGGCGCTAACGAAAAAACTAAAAGTGTTTCTTAGTTTCGGGTCTTGAAAAAAACTAAAATCATCCTTGTAAAGATTATTCAAAAGTTCGATCGAACGGCTTTCAATTATTGAATGTATATCTTCTATTCCACAATTGACCGCGTATTCATTTCCATTTGAGAAGTTGTTGTAAAGTTTGAGTAATCTGTAGAGACTTGCTTTATTTTCTCCTGATGAATATTCAATAAATCCTTTTAAAAAATCTTGTTCATTATCTGTCAACTTTTCAGCTTTATAAAAGTATCGTTGTTGTCCTATATTTTTAAGAGAGGTCGCAAATGTCTTTCCTTCTCTTAAACAACAAATTTTACCTTGAATTGACCAGGGTTTCAAATAATTCTTCCAAACATAATGTTGTTGCTTTTTCAATAAAGTCAGCTTATTATTTAAAGTAGTTATGTATTTAAAAAATGAAACACAACAAGAGTATTTGATTATTAAACATAAACGCACTAGATGTACAATAAAAATAAATAAACAGTTTGATCGACCTAAGGAATAGGTCCTGTAATATGGCCGTTTTGCAGGTTGGTTTGCAAACTACAGTTTTCTTCAATCAAAATGTCCCATTCATGGTTTCTTTTAATTGTTTAGATAATTAGAGTTTTAATGGAAAGGTTTCTTTACCATAAATTGTAGTGTTAATGAAATTAAGGCGAGCCAAACAAAGTTTTGCGCTGCAAGTCCCAAATCCTTACCCCAAAACTTTGCGCGAGGATCCTGTTCGATTTTTGTAGTGTTCCGATAGATAAGCGTAAAACTAAAATCGGATAGGGCGCACTACACAGTGCGGTTTGAAGGAGTCTCAAACCTTGGTCATTCACCCCCAATCGTATTTCTTATCCTAAGCCTATATTTTTCAAGTTCATTTTCGGTGAGTTCCAATTTCAGATAAGCTTTCCCAAAACCTTTCTTAACTACTTTTACACTATCCAAGACATGTTGGAAATCTCTAACGGTAAGACTCATTTTATCAGCCAAACGTTCATAACGGATTTTGGGAACGGTGATTTCTATTTCCTTATCCTTTTCTGGGTCTTTTTTGACAAGCTTC
Source organism: Bacteroidota bacterium (assembly GCA_039026865.1). GTDB lineage: Bacteria > Bacteroidota > Bacteroidia > Cytophagales > Cyclobacteriaceae > Ekhidna. The sequence goes on from JBCCLN010000035.1 coordinate 19,793, forward strand.
TTTTCCCTCCGTATGGGCTTCTCTTGCTTTATACTTTCTCCAAAAAGGGAAAGAAGCATCGCATTGTTGGGTCTGGTCTGGGTAATCTCGATATCACGTATAATGGCAATAGCCGCTTCGTTACGCTTGATGGATTTCTCCGTTCGTTTTCTGTTGTTTAGGATTTCCTCCAAAAGGTTTTGTGCGAATTCGTCGAAAGATGTCAATCCGTGCCATTCAAAAAAGTCTATAATCTTCTGGAGCGTTTCGGAATGTGTGGGAGCAATTTTTTTTGAGAAATGCCGAAATCGTTTTGCTACCTGGCTTTTTAAATTGATCGTACTGTAACTGTACTTATATTTTCCTTTTACAATCATTTTACGTCAAATTTTTTCAGTGTTCATAGGGGTTTGAAGCAAGTTTGCGCCAAACTTTACCGATGTTTTTATTTTTCATTTTCTTTATCATCCCTTTATCTACAGGGTTTCCGAAGGAAAATGTATTATCGTAGCGTTGCCTTGGCACGCTACCCTCTTGCTATTCCCCTTAGATTCGTTTTAGTCATTTACATAGAGATATTTAGTTAGATTATCGCTCTATGTTTGTCATTGATCTTTAATCGGGGAATACTCTCCATAACTGTGAATGACGACCAGACCGTTGGGGGCGAATTATGCGCTATTCAAAGCTTTTAGGCTTATGCTTTATTTGATAAAAGCCCCTCTCGGTCATCTCCGGACCGGCATCAAATGGAAATTCAGGTTATAAGACCTATTATCAGGGGTTCGATGGCAATCTGGATATATGGTCTTATTCTTTTAAAACACCTAATTATGAAACAACGGGACTTTTCCCATTTCATCGGTATCGATATATCCAAAAGTACCTTTGACGTGGCCATCATCGAGAACGGGGGGACTTCCTCTTATGTATTTGAAAACTCCAAAAAAGGAACCAATGCCTTTATCAAATTGCTCAGGAACCAGAAAATCGATCTTAGGGATACCCTGATCTGTATGGAACATACAGGTGTCTATGGTCTCAACATCATTACCAAGCTCATTGAAAAAAACGCCAACCTTGTCGTTGAAATGCCCATCAAGATCACAAAGAGCATTGGGATGCAAAGGGGAAAGACCGACAGGGTGGATGCCATTAGAATTGCCCAGTATGCCCTTAAGAACGTTGCTGAGCTTGAACCCTATGTTCCGATGCCCGAAATCCTGGACAAGATCAAGGTCCTGCTCAAGATCAGAAGGAAGCTCGTCAACTCCAGGGCGGACCTGAACAAGTATCCAAATGAACTGGAACTCTTCTCCAAAGAACTTGGAAAACTTGCCAAGGACAATCTCAAACGTATCAACAAAAACCTTGACAACGAGATCAAGAAAGTTGAGGCGGAAATAAAAAAACTTATCCTTTCCGATGACCGGCTCAACAAGACCGTTTCCTTGGTCACTTCCGTTACCGGGATCGGACAGATCACGGCACTCCACCTTACCGTTTTCACCAACTTCTTTACTCGCTATGACAACCCGAAACAACTGGCCTGTTATTGCGGTGTCGTGCCCTTTGAACATACTTCCGGGTCTTCCATTAACCGAAGGTCCAGGATACATCCCATGGCCAACAGGACACTTAAAAAACACCTTCACATGAGCGCGCTCTCCGCCATAACCCACGACCCCGACATGAAGGCCTATTTTGAAAGAAAGGTCGAGGAGGGAAAGAACAAGATGTTGGTCGTTAACAATGTCAGGAACAAGCTCGTCCACAGGGTCTGTGCCGTCGTAAAACGACAACAGCCCTATGTGAAAACCGTCGCCTGAAACTTTTTGCATTTTTTGCTTGTTTTTATCATGGAAATCTTCCCCACGAGTGGGGACTTCGAAATACCATTACTTTTAAAGTAATGGCCTATGCTATTTTTGATAGAGGTTTTTCGGATTTTAAGAAGTCCTATCATTACTTTTTGAGGATATGGTAATGGAAAGAGTTATTGCCAAGAAAAGTTTTAAGGTCATAAATTGTGTCCTTAGAAATAAGGCTAAATCATTCTTGGTTTGGAATTTCTTCTTTTCGGTTTTGCGCTTCCTGTTCTTCCAACTGCCTTTTCAAGATGGACATTTCTTCTGCAATTTTGCTGTCCAAGACTTTAGCATAAATCTGGGTAGTTTTTAAAGAACGATGGCCCAACATTTTACTCACAGTGGAAATGGAAACCCCTTTGGACAAAGTGACCGTTGTGGCAAACGTATGCCGTGCCAAATGGGTGGTCAGGTTCTTATTGATGCCACAGACATCGGCTATCTCTTTAAGATAAGCATTCGATTTTTGATTGGTCAATACGGGCAATACCCCTTTACCATCCAAGACATAGGGATGTTCGCTATATTTTTCAATGATGGCTTCGGCAGGAGGGAGCAGGGGAATGCTGCTGATGGCCTTGGTTTTCTTTCGTGCCATCTTGATCCATCGGTAACCATCGACCCCAATGATAATGTCTTCTTCTCTCAACTGTTTTACATCGGCATAGGCCAAACCCGTATAGCAGCAGAACACAAAAGTATCACGTACCAAATCGAGACGTGGCAAAAAGGATTTTTTGTTTTGTAGCTTGTCAAGCTCTGCTTGGGTCAAAAATTGTTTCTCCTTGGTCTTCCAACTGGCCTTCCAATGGAAAAAGGGATCTCGGCTGATCCATTCATTGGCATAGGCAATCCGAATGATCTTTTTGAAGTTGACGATATATTTAATGGCCGTATTGTGCTCACAGTTTCGTTTTGATTTTAAAAAGTATTCCAAGCCCGTGATGAACTTGTGGTCTACCCTACGCACGGGAATGTCATTTCTTTGATAGTTGTGTTGGATGTAGGCCGATACGTGCTTGTAGGCCGCTCTATAGCGTTGTAAGGTGCCTTTGGTAAATCCTTTCCCCAATAGGCTTTCCATTTCGTCATTATGGTTCTGGAAGATTTCCAATACCATCCATTCCTTGCCTTCCTTTCCTAAATAAATGTTCTTGATGATGGTAGCGGAAACATCTTGATGTTCCCTTAAAAGGGTATCATGGATTTCAAAACAACGGTTTTTGACCGTATCCAAAAATCGGTTGAACTTGGAAACTTCCATAGTGGTTCCCCGCAGTTTGCCACCGCGTGAGTCCCACCGTTGTTCCTCCACACGACGCCCCAGACTGAGTTCGGAACGCTTCCCATTAACGGTTATCCGTGCATAAACGGTGACCATTCCGTGAGTATCGGTATCGGATTTTTTGGGGTAAAAAAGGACGTTTATTTTTCCAGACATCGGTGAGTAATTTTAAAACTCACCGGAAAGTACTAAAACCAAATGTTAAAATTTCTTCGTAAAGATTTCTTTAACAGTCAATTACAGCGATGGCGGTGAGTCTTTTAAAGGAGTATTTTAACGCACCGAATTACGCACCTTTTTTATGGTTTTATATGGTATTTTTTGATATCAAATAAAATGAAAAAGCCTGTAAATACTTGATTTACAGGCTTATTGCGAATTCTTCAACGAATTCCAGCGGTCTGGACGGGACTCGAACCCGCGACCCCCTGCGTGACAGGCAGGTATTATAACCAACTGAACTACCAGACCAATGATTTTATCTGCCTTTGGCGGACCCCCACAACAGCGGGATTCATATCTTGTTCATGCTTTTTTAAAGCGAGTGCAAATATACATTCTTGAAG
>JBCCLN010000036.1:0-23466 GCA_039026865.1 Bacteroidota bacterium
ATCGCCGCTAGTTTCTATTTTGATCTCGTGGTTTTCTCTTCCTTTAATTACGGTATTCAATCCTTCAATTCCAATTACTGGTTGTAGGGATCCAACAGGTTGAGCAAGTTTTGCATATAAAAATGAATTATAGCTTTGTAATGCAATATTGCCTACAATACCAAGTTCTTTTTCTGGATTATCCGTTCCTAACCCAATTCTATTTCCAATTATGTGAACTTCACCATCTCCGCCCGTTGCTATTTTTATTTCATGATTATCCCTTCCTTTGATTATGGTATTTAATCCCGAAATTCCAATTAGTGGTTGATAAGTTCCGATCGAATTTTTCCCGTTTAAGAAGCTATTGTCTTTTTCCAAAGCTATATCGCCAAAAACTCCAAATTCTTTGCCAGGAAATTGGGTTCCGACTCCAACGTTTGAGTTGCCAGATCCCTTTAAAATTCCACCGGGGACGAATACTTCCGTATTTTGGGCATTTGATGTTTCCACACTTAATATTATAACTGCTATAAAAATATTTTTTTTCATTTTTGTTAAATTTTGATAAATGATGTTTTGACTCATCAAACTAGCGTAATCGGACAATCGCATCTTTTTTCTTTCGATGAAAGCAAGCTAAATCATGTCAGAATGAACCCTTTTTTCGTCCGGGAAATCGCATCCTCAGTATTCTTATCTTTCTGACCCGCAATTTATTGACCCTGGATAGCGATGAAAGCTGTGATTGAGTGGAATGAGTGGTTCCTATTCGTCTTTATTTTTAGTAACGAAGATGTACAAATTGTCACATAGGTGAATATAAAAACAGTATCCTTGTTGTGATATCCGGTGATCTTTACATTATATCTGATTAACATGCACTGTGTTTATACTTTTATCTCAGTTCATTAGATAAATGTATTTACCAGAATAGAATACTAATTGGAGATTGTCTATTCAATCAATTATGGCTTATTATTATCAAATAGTTACAATCTCAGTTACCGCCGTTTTGTAATCCTGATTTGTAAGGATTCTAATACTCAAAAGGATATATGGCATTTTCGTAAATCACATTCATCTTATAGCAAAAGCAAGAGATGGTTACAGACTGTCAGATATGAAAAGGAGATAGTTACCATTGATGCAATGGGTTGTTAAAAGGTTATTGTATAAAAAGATACCTGAATGCAAGGTTGACAATGTTTTACTGGTAAAGAAGAACCAAAAAGAGTTTTTAGAACAAATAGAGAAGGTGTTTGACTTAACCCGAAAAATTCGGGTGTTATTCATTGAGATGAGGTAACGCGTTGAACAGGAGAATCCTTTGAAAAACCTGCCTTTTGGCCCAATTCTTCGTCACTCAAAATTTTAAAAGCCTCATTTACGATCTGTAAACTACGTTTTTGAAATTCTGAAAGTCTCGATTTGAACTAAAAATCCAGTTTTACAAAGGATTCTATGAGATAATTGATTTCGAATAAGAGGACAACATCGTTCCCAAAATTTGAGGAATCAAAAATTATTCAGTATGCATATTAAACTAGGGTAAATCAATCACTTGAATCAACCGGCCATTATTTGTGTTGAATGACGCGTGGTAGGTTACACAGGCACCTGGATGTTACTTTCAAAGAAGATGCCGGTATAAAAAGAGCAGGCAACAAGTGCAACCAACTTCAATAATGTAGCTAAAATGGTCTTAACCATGATCAAGTAAGAGTGAATCCAGTAAAAGACCATCTAAAAAATTGACTAAGAAGAAAAAACAAACAAAGCAGCTTTATCCGACCAGTTTAGAGCACAAGTACTCAAAATCGCCTTTTTAATACACAGATGCCCCGATTACGAGATCAAAAAAAACGACCCTCAGTCTTTAGAATTTTATATCTTTGAAGATTTACGATCCATAGCAAACCTAGTGGGCAAGAGTGATTAAAAAAGATCTGGTACTGCGATTTTCTAAGCTCATATCAGCGTTAGTCTTATTAAATGGGAGAAAAAAATCAAATGAAAAAAGGAGAATATTCTGCAAGTAATATTCAAGTATTAGAAGGCTTGGAAGCCGTAAGAAAAAGGCCTGCTATGTATATTGGAGACATAGGCGTGAAAGGCCTTCATCACATGGTGTGGGAGGTAGTAGATAACTCAATAGATGAAGCACTGGCTGGACATTGTGATACCATAAAAGTAGAAATTAATCCCGATGATTCCATTACGGTTACTGATAATGGAAGAGGGATTCCTACGGATATTCACGAAAAAGAAGGAAGAAGTGCACTAGAAGTAGTAATGACTGTCCTTCACGCCGGGGGAAAATTTGATAAAGATACTTATAAAGTTTCCGGTGGCCTTCATGGAGTTGGTGTTTCCTGTGTGAATGCTTTGTCCTCTAAGTTGGTTGCTACCATTCATCGGAATGGGGCTATTTTTCAACAACAATATAGCAAAGGTGTACCTCAAAGTACCGTACAAGAAACTGGTAAAACAGATATCACAGGAACTATTATTCACTTTAAACCGGACACGGAAATATTTAGTGTCTCTACGTACAATTCCAAGACAATCGCATCTCGTCTTCGAGAGCTTTCTTACTTAAACGCAGGCATTAAGATTGAACTAATTGATTATAGAGAAACCGAAGAAGATAACTATAGGCAAGAATTTTATTCAGAAGGAGGCTTGAGAGAGTTTGTCAACTATTTAGATAGCACACGTGAAAATCTGATCCCTGAACCTGTCTTCATAGAAGGAGAGAGAGGAGGAGTTCCGGTTCAAGTTGCGCTTAGCTACAATACTTCTTTCTCAGAAAACGTAGTTTCTTATGTAAATAACATTAATACCATTGAAGGCGGCACCCATGTTTCAGGTTTTAGAAGAGCATTGACTCGAACATTAAAAGGATATGCAGATAAATCAGGGCTTCTCGAAAAAGTAAAAGTTGAAATTAGTGGAGATGATTTTAGGGAAGGTCTCACTGCAGTCATTTCAGTGAAAGTAGCAGAACCACAATTTGAAGGACAGACAAAGACCAAATTAGGAAACTCTGATGCGATGGGTGCGGTAGATACCTGTGTAAGTGAAATTCTTTTGGAATATCTTGAAGAACATCCTAAAGAAGCCAGGCAAATTGTTCAAAAGGTCATCCTTGCTGCCCAAGCTCGCCACGCAGCCAGGAAGGCTCGTGAAATGGTCCAACGAAAAAATGTTCTTTCGGGAACGGGATTACCAGGAAAACTAGCTGATTGTTCGGAAAAAGATCCTGCAGTTTGCGAGTTGTATCTTGTAGAGGGTGACTCAGCTGGTGGTTCTGCAAAACAAGGACGAGATCGTAAGTTTCAAGCTATTCTGCCGTTGAGAGGAAAAATACTGAACGTAGAGAAAGCTCAAGAACATAAAATTTATGATAATGATGAGATCAAAAACATCATCACCGCACTAGGTGTTTCATTTGGGACAGAAGAAGATGAAAAAGCCCTTAACCTGAAAAAATTAAGGTATCATAAGATCATCATCATGACAGATGCGGATATTGATGGTAGTCACATTAGAACCCTGATACTAACATTCTTCTTTAGATATATGAGAACCTTGATAGAAAAAGGATATTTGTACATTGCCCTGCCTCCACTTTATCTAATAAAAAAAGGCAAATCAGAAAAGTATGCGTGGTCGGAAGATGATAGGGTAAGAGTAGTGAAAGAAATAGTTCCAGAGGGCAAAGAAGATTCGGTGAGCGTGCAAAGATATAAAGGGTTAGGTGAGATGAATCCGGATCAACTATGGACAACTACCATGGATCCTGAATACAGAAGTTTGAAAAAAGTAACTATTGAATCAGCTGCTGAGGCCGATCACTTGTTTTCTATGCTAATGGGTGATGAAGTGGCTCCAAGAAGAGATTTTATAGAAAAAAACGCTAAGTATGCAAAAGTAGATGTTTAATTAGTGGAGAATCGACCAACAATAATTTCAAATATCGCTTGTATAAATTTCCAAATAACTGCTATAGTGAAAACCACAGCTGATCCTAGCGCATAGATAATTAATAATAAGAAGTCTAAAATTCTTTCCATAGTATTTAGGTTAGTGTTGTTAACAATTTAACCTAAAATTTAGACTTTAGGTTTAGCTTTTAAATAAAATTTTAAGATGAAATATAATTTTAATAAGATAGTCTTGGTTGGGTTATTATTTGTTTTTTATGTCCCGATTACAATTGCACAGGATTATTGGCAGCAAAGAGTTGAATATAAAATGGACATTGATTTTGATGTGCAAACCAATCAATTCACAGGGGTTCAGATTTTAACTTACTTCAACAATAGCCCTGACACCTTGCATAGAGTGTTTTATCATCTCTACTTTAATGCTTTCCAGCCAAACAGTATGATGGACACAAGAAGTAGGACTATTGAAGATCCTGATGGTCGGGTTCAGGACCGAATTTATAAATTAAAAGATACAGAAATTGGTTTCCATCAAATAAACGCTCTTAAACAAGATGGGGAAGATTTAAAGTACATAGTAGAAGGGACAGTTTTAGAAGTGTCGTTGGCGAAGTATATTCTCCCTGGGTCATCTTCCGTATTTGAAATGAATTTTCAGAGTCAAGTTCCTCTGCAAATAAGACGAAGTGGGAGGGATAACCTAGAAGGCATTGAATATAGTATGTCTCAATGGTATCCTAAGATGGCAGAATACGATCGCCGAGGATGGCACGCTCACCCCTACGTAGGCAGAGAATTTTATGCCCCCTGGGGAGATTTTTCTGTTAATATTACAATAGATCATAACTATGTCCTCGCGGCTTCTGGTTCATTACAAAATCCTAATGAAGTGGGATATGGCTACCAAACTGATGGCGTTAAGATAAAAAACAAGAAAAAAAAACTCACCTGGCAATTCAAAGCCAAAAACATTCATGATTTTGTCTGGGCTGCTGATCCTGATTATGAACACGTCACAGCAAATGTAGAAGGCGGTCCTAAGCTACACTTTTTTTACCAGAAGGGAGAAAAAACAGAAGCTTGGAAAGAGCTGCCCAAACTAACCGTAGAAGCATTTGAATTTATTGAGAAAAATTTTGGTGAATACCCTTACTCCCACTACTCTGTGATCCAAGGAGGTGATGGAGGTATGGAATATCCTATGGCTACTTTGATTACAGGGGAGAGAAACCTTCAAAGTCTGGTAGGTGTAACAGTACATGAAGCACTACATAGCTGGTATCAAGGACTGTTAGCTACTAATGAGAGCTACTATGCATGGATGGATGAGGGTTTTACTACCTATGCTACCACAGAAACGATGACTCATCTTTTTGAAGGCTCTGATAGAACTCAAAAAAGAAATTTTGCAGCGTATACCTACTTAGCAACCAGTGGAATAGAAGAACCTCTTAGTACACATGCTGACCATTTTGCAACCAATAGAGCATATTCACTAGGATCGTATACAAAAGGAGCTATTGCATTAGCTCAAATGAATTATTTGATAGGAAAAGAAAAAACAGCTTCTGCACTCAAAAAATATTACTATCAGTGGCGTTACAAACACCCCGATGCATATGATTGGATCAGAGTGTTTGAAAAAGAATCCAAGCTTGAGCTGGATTGGTATCTAGATTACTGGGTGAATACTACAAACACTATAGACTATGCAATTGATTCTGTTTGGTCCACCTCCGACAACAAAACACAAGTTTCCTTGAAACGGAAAGGTAATATGCCCATGCCTATGGACATTTACGTCACATTTAAAGACGGCAGCAAAAAGGTGTATTATGCGCCTCTGAGGATAATGAGGGGGGAAAAAGCAATTCAAACTATTTACGAAAGGATCATTTTACCAGACTGGCCATGGACTCATCCAGATTATACATTTATCATTAATAATTCTTTTAGCGAAATTGAATCCATTCAAATTGATGAATCCGGTTATTTGGCAGATATTGATCAAGAAAATAACAAATGGGAGAGCAACTGATCTTTCTGAATCCTTTGAAAAACCCGCCTTTTGGACCAACTCTTCATTACTCAAAATTTCAAAAGCCTCATTTACGACCAGTAAACTACGTTTTTGAAATTCCGAAAGCTTCGATTTGAACCAAAAATCCAGTTTTGCAAAAGGATTCTTTCTTTCTATTTTTCAACTTTTCCTTTAATCGTGATTATCTGTGTCGGGTTGACCGGATCGTTTGAATAAATAACAACTGATTTGTATTGATTTGCCCTCATTTCTGACGTATCAAATTTTATTCTCAACGTCTTGTTCTTTCCTTTTTTAATCGTCTTATCCTTAAAATCATAAGTAACACATTCACAGTTTGATTTGATCGCTCTAAGTTTTAACTTCTCTTCTCCGGAGTTACTAAGCTCAAATGATGTTTCAATAATTGTACCCGATTTTACTTTTCCAAAGTCAAACGCTCTATTGGATATATTAAGCTTTGGCGCTCCATCCAGTTCTTCGGCTGTCATCACCGGGAAATATTCTTCGATAACTGCAATAACCGATAATGATTTTCCAGCAGCCCTATTTAAAACAATATGATCGCTCACAAAGCCATAATCATTTTTCTTTAAAGGATCATAGGTTATTATCAGCTTACCTGATTCACCAGAGTTGATGAACTCCGGAGACAGCGCTACCGTAATATGCTTTGGGATTGTCCACTTTTCTGGGTTAATAAAAGCTATTGAATCAGACTGATTATAAATGTCAAAGGACTTAGAAAACTCTTTTTCTGTACTGATTTTACCCATATTCAATGCCTTATATTTAAGACGAAAATCTCCAACTACTACTGGATATTCTTTTTCCGGGGTTGTTGGCTTAGGCTTTACAAAACCCATTATATACAAAGTTTGATCTGAAGCCGGATCCGAAGTGGTTATCCTCAAAGATTTCCGAAAACGCCCAGGTCTGTTTCTAGGATTATATCGTGCAGTTACAAACCCAGAGTCACCCGGCATCACTTTCTCCCTAGTCCATCCTGGTGTGGTACAGCCACAAGATGCTTTTACATTAGTAATCTTTATCGGATCATTTCCTTTATTTGTGAAATTAAACGTATGCTCAGCATAACCGTTTTTTTCTTCTATCTCTCCGAAATCATGGTCTACGTTCTGGAATTCAATAGCAGATTGAGCAATTACAGAAAAGAAGGTAAACATTCCCAAAATACTAAGTGGAAGTCTCATTTTTATTACTTGTATGTTCAGATAAAATAGAAATTACAAAGATTCAAATTATATAGGTTTGCACAAATTTTTTCGTCGAATGGCTAGAATACTTACTGGAATACAAAGTTCAGGGAAACCACACCTGGGTAATCTTTTAGGAGCCATTAAGCCTGCCATTGAATTATCCAGAAAGCAAGAAAATGAATCCTTTTTCTTCATCGCTGACCTTCACTCGCTTACGACTATTAAAGACAATGCAGCAAGAAAGGAAAACATAAATGCAGTAGCCGCTGCATGGTTAGCTTGTGGTTTTGACACTTCAAGAAATGTATTCTACCGTCAATCCAAAGTACCAGCTTGCACAGAGCTTACTTGGTATCTTAGCTGCTTCACGCCTTACCCGATGTTGGCAAACGCTCATTCTTTTAAAAACAAATCGGATCGCTTAGCAGACGTTAATGCTGGACTTTTCACCTATCCAGTCCTGATGGCATGCGACATCTTATTATATAATGCTGAGTTCGTTCCAGTTGGAAAAGATCAGAAACAGCATTTGGAAATGACCAGAGATGTGGCATCTTCTTTCAATCACCAATTTGGTGAAACATTTGTCTTGCCGCAAGCACTTATCAATGACGATGTAATGACTGTACCTGGAACTGATGGTCAAAAAATGAGCAAAAGCTATGGAAACATTATTGATGTGTTTTTACCGGAAAAAAAGTTGAGGAAAAATGTGATGCAGATTGTAACAGACAGTACTCCCATAGAGAAGCCTAAAAATCCAGATACCTGTAATGTTTTTGCAATTTATAGGTTGATTGCAACACAAAGTCAGGTCAAAGAAATGCGAAAGAAATATGAAGCGGGCAACTATGGATACGGCCATGCTAAGCAAGAGCTTTTCAGACTATTACTTGAAGAGTTTAAGTTGGAACGCGAAAAATATGCCTACTACATGAACAATATAGGTGAACTAGAAACACAATTATCAAAAGGAGAAGAAAAAGCTTCAAAAATTGCGAATACTACACTTAACAAAGTGAAAACACGACTAGGATTTTCTTAAATTAGATAAACACCTAAACAACATGGAATCAAAAGAGAAAGCTATTCTATGGCTTAATGCCAAAAACATTGATAAATCTTCTAAAGAGGAAATAGTAAGGATACTTGAAAATCAAGAAGAACTAGATGAATCATTTTTGAATGACCTTGAATTCGGTACCGGTGGATTAAGAGGAATCATGGGTATAGGCACTAGCCGACTTAACAAATATACCATAGGCATGGCTACACAAGGTTTTGTGAATTATCTAAAAAAGCAGAATGACGGAGATATTAGTGTGGCTATTGCTTACGATAGCAGAAATAATAGTCAATTCTTTGCTGAGACCACCGCAAATGTTTTTGCTGCTAATGGAATTAATGCTTATTTGTTTGAAGGCCTGAGACCGACACCTGAATTATCGTTTGCTATTCGAAATCTCGGATGCAGTGGGGGAGTGGTATTAACTGCTTCACACAATCCAAAGGAATATAATGGTTATAAAGCTTACTGGTCGGACGGAGGCCAGCTCATTTCTCCACATGACAAAAATGTCATTGAGGAGGTAAACAAAATCAGAAGTATTGATGAGGTACAATTTGAGTCTGACGGATCACTTATAAAAATCATAGGTGAGGACCTGGATGAAGCTTATCTGGAAAAACTTAAAGAATTATCGTTTATAGATGAAGAGACCATCAAAAATGCCAATCTAAAAATCGTGTACTCTTCCATCCATGGAACGGGGATCAAATTGATTCCAAGAGTACTAAAAGAGCTAGGACACCAAGAAGTGCATATTGTGGAAGAGCAAGCCGAGGCTGATGGCAACTTTCCGACGGTGGTTTATCCCAATCCGGAAGAACAGGAAGCGATGTCACTTGCGCTAAAACAAGGCGCTGAAAGAAAAGCAGATTTAATAATGGCTACCGACCCGGATGCAGATCGTGTAGGAATAGCAGTAAAAAACACTAAAGGCGAATATCAATTGCTCAATGGCAATCAAACAGCGGTTCTTTTGATCTATTACCTTGTAAAAAAATCAAAAGAAATAGGATTACAAGGCAATGAGTTCATCGCAAAAACCATTGTTACTACAGAGCTCCTGAAAGATATTGCAGATAAAAATCACATTATATGCTATGATACACTTACAGGGTTTAAATATATTGCTGATTTAATCAGAAAGTTAGAAGGAAAAGAGAAGTTCATAGGTGGCGGTGAAGAAAGCTATGGATATCTAATTGGCGATGAAGTAAGAGATAAAGATGCGGTTGCAAGCTCAATCATGATAGCAGAGATGGCTGCTTGGGCAAAAAACCAAGGCAAATCGGTATTTGAATTGCTACTTGACATCTATCAAGAGTTTGGAATCTATTATGAATCTTTAAAATCTATCACCAAAAAAGGATTAAAGGGAGCCGAGGAAATCAAAAAAATGATAGAAGATTTTAGAAACAATCCTCCATCTATTTTGGGGAAATCCAAAGTGGTAGCAAGTATTGATTATCTAAGCGGGATCAGAAAAAATGGTGACGGCACACAAATGGAAGTAGCTTTTCCGCAATCCAACGTTCTTCAATTTCTAACAGAAGATGGAACCAAGATAAGTATCCGTCCATCCGGTACTGAACCAAAGATAAAATTTTACTTTTCAGTAAAGGATGACTTTGATGGTAAAGATTACTATGAGGTAGTAGAAAAATTAAAAGAAAAAGTTCATAACTTATTGATTGACTTGAATTTGTGATCATAAACGAAATAATTAAATTAAATATTTCAAATATGTTTAATTTACGTCAATCATTTTTATTTCAAGTCACCGCAACAAACTTTAGACTAATTTGAGTAGTGTCTTATTGAACTTTTTCCTGATCATCATAGGATTCGTTCTTTTAATAAAAGGAGCGGATTACTTAGTAGACGGAGCTTCCTCACTTGCAAAAAGGTTTAATGTCTCAAATATTACTATTGGACTTACCGTAGTGGCTATGGGTACTTCAGCACCTGAATTGGTAGTCAATATCATTTCGGGTTCTAGAGAAGTGAGTGGATCAGGAAATGAACTGGTTTTTGGAAACATCATTGGCTCAAACATTTTTAATATATTTCTTATTCTAGGCGTATCAAGTATCATACACCCTCTTACCGTGGAGCGAAATGCGCTATGGAAAGAAGTTCCTTATTCACTTTTAGCTACTTTTATTTTCTTCGTTTTAGTGAATGATAGTTGGTTTTTCGATTCAACAGAAAATGACCTAGATACAAAAGATGGACTTATACTTATGGTCATGTTCTTCCTGTTTTTAACTTATATATTCATGAATATTAAGAGAAATCCTGAAGCAGAAGTTGATGATATCGAGGTTCACGGAAAACTAAAGACCGCATTTATGATTGTTTTTGGAATCGCGGGACTTGTCTTTGGCGGGGACATGATTGTGAAAAATGCCACAACTGTTGCAGAATCTTTTGGTGTAAGTGACAAAATGATTGGCCTGACAATACTTGCAGCGGGTACTTCGCTTCCTGAACTAGCTACCTCTGCCGTCGCTGCATTTCGCAAAAACTCGGATTTGGCTGTTGGAAATATTATAGGTTCCAACATTTTTAACTTACTACTGGTATTAGGTGCTACATCCCTTATCCACTCTCCACTTAAGTATACCACTACATTGAATACAGACCTTTACATTGTTATGGTTGGTACATTCATGCTATTTCTCTTCATGTTTACATTAAATAAATATAAACTTGACCGAGCTGAGGGCATCGTTTATTTGGTAGGTTTTGTGGTATACTCCTATTATCTTTTCGCCAGAGAAAATATTCTTCCCGGTTTCTAGTAAAATTTATCTGCATGTTACCAAACATAAATCCTACCTCTACCAAGTCATGGGATACTTTACTTGAATTAGCTAAAAGAGATACCAGAGATATCAAAAGTCTCTTTCAGGATACCAAGAGATTTGAAAAATTTAGTTTTAAAACTGGTGATTTCCTTTTTGATTTCTCCAAAAATAATCTGTCAGAAGAGGTCTTTAAAAATCTAATTGCTTTAGCAAGAGAATGCCATTTAGCTGATGCGATAGTCCTTCAGTTTAAAGGAGCGAAGATCAACGAAACCGAAGACAGAGCTGTACTACACACTGCTCTTAGAGATCTTAACAGAGCTGATGAAAATGGGAATGAGGTCAGAGCAGAACTAGAGAAAATAAAAACTTTCTCTGAAGAATTATTGAATGGGAAGTGGAAAGGATACACAGAAAAATCAATTAAAAATATCGTGAATATAGGCATTGGTGGCTCTGATCTAGGACCCAAGATGGTTACCTACGCCTTACGAGATCATTGGAGTACTATTACCCCCCATTTTGTCTCCAATGTAGATGCAGCTCAGTTACTTGAGGAACTAGACGGCTTAAATCCTGAAACCACCTTATTTATCATTGCCTCAAAGACCTTCACTACCCAGGAGACAATGACTAACGCTGAGTCCGCTAAACAATGGTTTCTGGGAAATGGAGGAAATGAGCAAGCTATAGCAAAGCATTTTGTTGCTGTGAGCACCAATTTAGAGGCTGTCAAGAGCTTTGGAATTGATGAAAAAAACATGTTCGTCTTCTGGGATTGGGTTGGAGGAAGATATTCCTTATGGTCAGCCATCGGGTTAAGTATTGCATGTACCACGGGATATCATTGTTTTGAAGATCTCCTCAAAGGAGCCTACGAGATGGATGTTCATTTTAGGGATGCTAGCTTCGAAGAGAATATACCAATAATTGCTGCGCTGATAGGAATTTGGTATAATAATTTTCTTGAATATGATTCTATGGCCATTTTGCCATATGATCACAGATTGAGATATCTTCCTTCCTATTTGCAACAAGCAGATATGGAAAGTAATGGAAAGTATGTCGATCGAAATGGTAAAAACATCAATTATCAGTCGGGGCCGATAGTTTGGGGTGAACCCGGAACAAATGGGCAACATGCATTTTACCAACTTATACATCAGGGTACCAAGATCATCCCTACGGAATTTATTGCTTTTGCTAAATCAGGACATAATCACACAGATCACCATGAAAAGTTGCTAGCTAACTTTTTTGCTCAATCTGAAGCGCTTCTGCACGGAAAAACCAAAAAACAAGTTCAGTCTGAAATGGGTGAAAATATCAAAGAAAAATTAGTGCCATACAAATTATTTGAAGGGAATAGGCCATCCACGTCTATCTTAATAAAAGAACTGACTCCTTTTAATTTGGGAAAACTTATTGCTTACTATGAGCATAAGATTTTCACTCAGGGTGTCGTTTGGAATATCTTCAGCTATGATCAGTGGGGCGTCGAATTGGGCAAACAACTAGCAAAACCGATCTTGTCAGAAATCAAAGATGCCAGAGATGAAGATCACGATCTATCTACCAATGGTCTTTTAAATACTTATTTTAAGATGCGCAAGTAGCAAGCTAATATTCCGGTGGCTATACCAACATTTAGAGATTCTGCAGTACCATATTTTGGAATCGCTATACGCTGAGCTATCATGTCGTTTATCTCTGGTCTGATACCATGAGACTCACTACCTATCACGATGGTCCCAGTTAATAAATCATCTACATCATACATTGAAATTCCCTTTGCATCAGCGCTGTAAATCGGCCCTTTTAATTTAGGTAAGATCTCTTGGAGATTTTCATAATATACCTTTACTCGAGTAAAAGAACCCATTGTACTAGCGATGGTTTTTGGATGGTAGAATTCTGCGCAATCCTTTGAACACAATAATTCTTTGAAGCCAAACCAATCTAATGTTCGAACAATAGTACCCAAGTTACCAGGATCCCCTACCCCGTCTAGAGCGAATAGATAATCATCTAAGTGGCAATTAAAGGATACCTGCTCCTTCATTTTTACTACAGCCAATCCGGAGTTATTGGTTTTAAATGTTCCCAATTGAGAAAGAAGGCTTTCTGAAACCAATTCCAACCGAAAATTTCGTTTTTTTTGAATAGTGGAGAAGCCCTCATCACTTAATACCAGTATGTCAATCTCAAAGTCAGATTTGAGCAATTCCTCTATACTTTTTGTTCCTTCAACTAAAAAATGTTTTTCACGCAAACGATACTTCTTAATTCTTAGTGATTTTATAAATTTCTGTTCATTCTTGGTGAGCATCTATCTTGAAGCGTTTCTTTAAATTAGATAAAATATTGTTATTCGCAGGACTGGTTCTAACCTCCTGCTTAGGGTCGAAATTTCTTAAAAATGATGAGCAGATTTTGGCCAAGCAGAATATTAAAGGAATTTCCGGGAGTCTTAAGGACGATTCATTTGCACTCTTAAAAAATGAGAAAAACACCCGATTTTTTGGAATGCCTTTCGCTCACCTGGCAAACTTCTATGAGTGGGGGAAAAATGGTATTGTTTTCGGACCTAAAGTTGTAAGAAAAGAACTGCGGCTTAATGACAAGAAAGAGGTAATAAACAAGAAGATCAGAGCAACTGACAATGAGGGAAAAAAAGAAAAATTAAAAGAAAGATTGAACCGGATTGTGGAGAAAAGATCATTGAAAATTGCTGGAAAAATGAATGCTCCCCAGATTACTATCATTCCAGGATTTAATAAAGAAAAGGCGATAATTAAAGAAAATAGAATTGAATTGAAATTTGATAAAAAAATTGAGCGCACAAAAAATGAGAAAAGAAAAAATAAACTAAGAGCAAAAAAGGCGAGAAAACTAGATAAAAAGAGAAGAAAAATTGAGCAAGGTAATCAAGTGATGAGATGGGGTGAGCCACTTTCCATTTATGATCATAATGAGGCAAAAGTAGCGGCTGAGGATATTAGAAAATACCTCAACTCAAAGGGGTTTTTTAGAGCTACGGTTAACGTTGACACAGCCAATTTTGATAGCTTAGGAAGTATAAGGAAGTTTGGCAGAAACGTAAGAAATGCCGTGAGTCGAATAGCAGGGGCAAAAGAAAGATATATTAATCTGGATTTTCATGTGGATAAAAAAGCGCGTTATATTATTGACTCCATTCAATATCAAATCAACGATCCGATTTTGGCAGATCTTGTGTTTGCAAACAAAGAAGATTCACCTTTGCAAAAAGGATACTATGATCAAAGCACCATTTCAGAAGAAAGAAACTTTATATATAATCTGGCAATTAACAACGGCTATTATGAGTTTTCAAAACAGTTCGTTACTTTCAAAATAGATTCTACAGAACTCGGTAGCGATACTCTTTTGATCAAAGAAATTATCCAAAACCCCGAGGGTCGAGACCGGCACAAAATTTTTTACATAGATTCCGTTGTGTTCGTTTCTGAGGCAAGCGTAAGTCAAAGTTTTAAAAGAATCACAGAGACATTTCAAGATATTACCTTCAGCTTTGGAAGAAAAAAATATCCAAAAAGGATATTAGAATGGCGTATTCCACTGGAACAAGATGATAAATACAGCCGAGAACAGACCATTGAAACACAGCGGCAACTATCGTTTCTTGACAATTTCAAATTCGTCAACATTAATTATGATACGTTAGGCAATCTCTTTGTTGCCAACATTTTCACCTCTCCATTTGATAAATACCAAACCTCAAGTGAATTTGGCTTGAGCAGCACTCAGGGTAATCCGGGACCATTCGTCAATATTAACCTAAAAAACAGAAATACTTTTAATCTTCTGGAGATCATCAGTCTTGACCTCAACGCCAAGTTGCAGGATTTAAGCTCCGTCCAAGATGACATAGAGAGTGAATTTACAGGTGCGTATACAAGTAGACAGTTCGGCGGAGAACTAGCGGTTAGCTTTCCTCAATTTCTTTTTCCAATTGGAAATAAGTATCAAAATAGGATTG
This sequence comes from Bacteroidota bacterium, assembly GCA_039026865.1. Classification (GTDB taxonomy): domain Bacteria; phylum Bacteroidota; class Bacteroidia; order Cytophagales; family Cyclobacteriaceae; genus Ekhidna. Next base: position 15,091 of record JBCCLN010000036.1, read on the forward strand.
GCAATTACAACCCAAAAACCCGCATATCTTTTGGTGTCGCTTATGAAGATCGCGTAAGTGAATATGAGCGACTTAGCTACAGCGGTGCTTTGGCATACAGTTGGCAAATTCGTGACCAAACCAAATACACCATAACACCGGCAAGAATTAGCTGGATAGACTCTAACAATACTCCTGACTTTGAAGATTTTATTGATAGCCTGGTAGAACGAAGAAATTCCTATGCAAACGCCTTCCGATCGGCCGTTGTCACAAGTAGTTCTTTTGAACGTAATCAGAATTTTGGTGCGTATGGAAGAGGGGGTAATGGTGCATTTCTAAAAACCTATCTTGAGGTGGGTGGACAGTTTAATGGTCTTGTCTCAAATCCATTCTTTGGTGATGCGCTGGAGACATTTAACTACATAAAAACCAATATTGATGCTAGAAAGATCGATCGACTGACTAGAAAATACAACCTCGCTTATAGAATAAATATTGGATATGCCTATCCCTTTGGAGATAACAGAGGGCTTCCTTATGACGGGTACTTTTATGCGGGTGGGAGTAGCAGTATCAGAGGGTGGCGTCCCAGGAGACTAGGTCCCGGATCATTTGTAACCTTTGAAGTTGATAATGAGGGTAATGAAACGGATGTAATTGATGATGAGTCTGAACAACCAGGCGAAATACTTATTGAGTCTTCAATCGAGTTGCGAAGGGATTTAGTAGGGTTCATAGAAGGTGCCCTCTTTCTCGATGCAGGGAATGTCTGGCGAATAGAAAATAACTCTGATGATATAGAATTTGATAAAGCAGTCTTCAAGCTAGATAACTTCCTGAGTCAAATGGCATTGGCCGGGGGCACTGGGCTTAGGTTTGATCTTCAGTTTCTTATTTTTAGATTAGATCTCGGAATTAGAATCGTAGATCCTGCTAAACCTAGAAATGAGCGATTTGTCTTGCCAGAATTGTTTAACGACTTTAGCAATAACTCCGAAATAAATATAGGTATTGGATATCCTTTTTAAATGGAAAAAATCACAAAACATAGCATAGCAGATTGGTTTATGCAATTGCAAGACAATATCTGCAACGATCTGGAAAAGCTAGATAGCAAATCACTTTTCCATCAAGATAAGTGGGATCGATCCGGAGGCGGTGGTGGTCGTTCCAGAGTCATAAAGCAAGGTAATCTCATAGAAAAAGGGGGGGTGAACTTTTCTGCAGTAGAAGGACAAACGCCACAAAAAATTCTTAGCGCGTTGAGCTTACCGGAAGCTGATTTTTTTGCTACAGGTGTTTCTATTGTGCTACATCCTCAAAATCCATGGGTGCCAATTATCCATATGAACATTCGATACTTTGAGATGAGTAACGGAATTTGGTGGTTTGGAGGAGGCATAGACCTCACACCACATTATATTATCACAGAGAAAGCCAAACAATTCCATTTTATGCTAAAAAGAGTTTGTGATCGGCATAGTCCAGAATACTATCCAAAATTCAAAGCCTGGGCTGATGATTACTTCTTTGTAAAGCACCGCAATGAGACACGAGGCATAGGGGGCATTTTCTTCGATAGACTAACGGAAGCTGACGGTTTTAGCAAGAGTGACCGATGGGAATTAGTGAAGGAGGTTGGTGAAACATTCATACCCATTTATAGACAGGCAGTTGAAGGTCTGAGAATTAGACCCTGGAATGAAACGGATAAAAAATGGCAAAAAATCAGACGTGGAAGATATGCGGAGTTCAACCTTGTCCTTGATAAGGGAACCAAATTTGGGTTAGATACCAATGGTAGGTCAGAATCTATTCTTATGAGCCTACCACCGGAAGCCAATTGGGAATATAATTATACTCCAGTGAGTCAAGAACAGGAAAAAACCCTCTCTATGCTTGTAAAAGGGATTGAGTGGACCGATATGTAACTTATTACAAAAGGTTAAACTTCTCCATTAAGGCTTCTTTATATGATGCTCCAATTGAGAAACTTTTTTCTCCTATATATGCTTGAAGGTCTTCAATCCTACTAATTTTATTTCTGTTGATAATGTAGCTACGATGCACTCTGCTGAAAATACTTTCCGGAAGTCGTTTCTCGATTCCCTTCATGGTGTAGTGTACAATGTGTTTTCTCCCCTCATCGGTATTAAAAATGATATAATCTGCTAATGCTTCCACAAAAAGTATGTGGTTATATGCCAAACGATAAAGCTTTCCATCACTCTTTACATAAATATGATCTTCTTTCTCGGCAAGGATTTTTTCTTTTTCCAGGTTTTCCTTAACCTTATTAGCAGCTTTTAAAAATCGCTCATACTCTACAGGCTTTACCAAGTAGTCGGCGACTGAATCTTCAAATGCCTCCGTGGCGTACTCCTTCTTTGATGTTACAAGGATAATATTGTAGGCTTTCTGCAAAGACCTTACTAACTCTAAGCCAGTCATTCCTGGCATCTCAATATCCAAAAAGACTACATCTACGTCATTGGAACTTTCACCCAACAGGATATCTGATGCTTCTTTTGTATTATCAAGGTCATATGACAAAGTAAGAAAATCTGTTTTATCGATTAACCTGTTCATAACCAGACGCGACATTTTGTCGTCATCAACCACCATACAATTAAGTGCCATCATTTACGATTAATGATTAAGTGAATGTATTTTCCGATAATATCAAATTCAATGTTAACAAGGTCTCCCTTTACCAATCGATGGAAATTAGTATTTGTAAAGGTATATGGAATTATTGCAACAGAAAAGGTTCTTTTAGCTACGTTAAAGCACGTAAGGCTTGTACCATTGATACAGATGCTCCCTTTTTCCACTATTAACCCTTCTTCACTGAGTTCAAAGTTGAAAACCCAACTGCCATTTTCGTCTTTAATACTTCTCACCTCAGCTATGGTGTCTACGTGCCCTTGCACAATATGACCATCAAACCTATCATCCACTTTCATGCACCGTTCTATGTTCACCTCATCAGCTACTTTAATATGACTCAGATTGGATTTCTTGAGTGTTTCATCTATAGCTGTTATCCAATGATACTCCTCTTCTGCCTTAGTGACTGTAAGGCAAACACCGTTATGAGATACGCTTTGATCAATTTTCAACTCATTGGAAATATTGGATGCGATGCATAAATGAAGGTTAGTTCCTTCTTTTTTTAACTCCTGAACTTTCCCTACTGATTCAATTATTCCTGTAAACACACGCGCTAACTTTGGCCTTAAAATAAATCAATTGGAAGATACCTACAAGCATAAAGGTTTGAGGCGGCAATTAGTCAAAGCAATAACTAATAAAGGAATAAAGGATAAAAATGTTATCGCTGCTATGGGTAAAATTCCAAGACATTTCTTTTTTGACAAGATTTTTGAAACCCATGCATATGAAGATAAAGCCTTTCCAATTGAGGCGGGTCAGACGATCAGTCAACCATACACTGTAGCATTCCAAACCGAAAAACTATATGTGAAGCCCGGAGATAAAATTTTAGAAGTAGGTACGGGATCGGGGTATCAGACATGTATATTATTAGAAATTGGCGCTATCGTTTACACGATTGAATATCAAAAGAAATTGTATCAAAAAGCAATTCGGTTTCTTCCTGCAATAGGTTATCAACCACATATGTACTATGGAGATGGCTCTAAAGGAATGCTGAGATTTGCTCCTTATGACGGTATTATTGTGACTGCAGCAGCACCAACCGTTCCAAAAGAATTGATAGAACAACTAAAAATTGGAGGAAGGTTAGTGATTCCAGTAGGAAATAAAGATTTGCAATCTATGACGGTTATTAAAAAAATGGATGCGAATAAAATAAAGAAGGAAGCGTTTGACCATTTCAGCTTTGTACCTTTACGTGGTGCAAGAGGCCATTAAGCCAAAATTATTTATAACCGGTTTTTATGAAGAAAATAAAAAAGTGTAGCGAATCTCGTGTTACCATGACCGAGTTAGTCCTTCCAAATGATACTAACAGCCTAGACAATCTCATGGGGGGGCGCCTAATGCATTGGATGGATATAGCTGCTGCAATAGCCGCTCAAAAGCATTCAAATCGGATTGTTGTAACTGCTTCGGTTGATAACATTTCTTTTTCACAACCGATCAGAAAGGGTAATGCTGTCACCATCATGGCATTTGTCACAAGAGCCTTTACTTCATCCATGGAGGTATACCTGGAAGTAACCGCTGAAGATATACCCGCAGATACTAAAATACCTACCAATACCGCTTTTTTCACTTTCGTGGCAGTTGATCAGACCGGAAAGCCAATTAATATCTCAGCAGTAGAGCCAGAAACAAAACAGGAAAAAGAGCTATTCGATGGTGCTTTAAGAAGAAGACAACTCAGACTGGTACTTGGGAAGCGTATGAAACCAAATGAAGCTAAGGAACTAAAATCTATCTTTGAAATAAATGAATGAGCATGGGTATGATGGATAAGGAATATCTATACCTACTTATACATGAAGATATCTATCTCGTTGATGAAACAAAACCAGAATTAATTCCAGAAGAACAGAAAAGTCCTTTAAAAAAACCCATTGAAGTAGTTCCGGATGAAGTAAAAGTAGCAAAGGATAATGCATATGAGTTAGCAGATATCCCGGAAGAGAAACAGAAAAGACCAGAAGGACAAGTTGTCTCCTTTGCCGTATTTCATGAATCAAGCGATCGTTCGGATTTGGAACTTCTTCAAAAAATCATTGAGGCATGTAAGCTCAGTAATGATCAGTACCAAGTATTTGCAAATGGATTCAATAAAGAAGTAAAGTTTGAGAAAGCATTGGTATTCATATCAAAAGCTAAAACCTTTTATGAGGTAACTCCCTATCAAAATAGTCGTATTCTCTGTTCTAAACCTTTAAATCAAATAGCGGGGAACCCACAAGAAAAGGCAATGCTATGGAAAGCTTTGCAAAGGTTTGTAAATCTTTAACTCGTGTTATTCGCCAAAAATAGTGGTGAGTTGGTGGGTTGATTCAAGTAATTGATTTACCGTAGTTTAATATTCATACTAATGATTTTTGATTCCTCAAATTTGGGAAACGATATTGTCAACTTATTCGAAATCAATTACCTCACATTCAACGTGCTAGATCATCTCAATGAATAACACTTGGATTTTCGGGTTAATCAATAGATAAATATGAGATACAGCCGATAACAAGAATTTTTGGTCGTATGTTGTTTCACATCCAAACAACATATACTAATAAGCGGCCACTGATTTTTTTATGGTGTAGATATTAGCACTTCAATAAAAAATTATGTGATGAGAAGTAACCTATATTGCAGATTTTATTTTGAAGATTAGGTTCTCCATCAACCTATGATAATCCATAATTTATTTCAATTTAAGGTCACATGGATAACTAATTTAGGTATTGTATGATCAGCATAAATAACAAAGAGCCACCTATCTAAGTGGCTCTTGGAATGATTGCTCAGAATCATATTTCTTTTATGCGCGGGTGAACATAAGAATTAAATCTACATTAACTGTAACAGTTTGATCTTCTTCCTCTGGATCGAAGAAGAACGCTGGCAAACTTAAATCGGAAATAGCTCCCGATACATTGGTACTTGTTTCTTCCAGGTTATCCAATCTAATCGGTACAGAAACAGTTGATCCTCCCACTTCCTGCAGCAAGCTTAAAGTGAGACTTGTTCGGTTTTCACTAACTCCCCATCCACCACCATCTGCGGATAGATTATTATCTGATTGGCAAATCAAATCGAAGGTACCATCTGCTTCTATTTCAATGAGTGTAATATCCGTTTGATCACAGGGAGAAGCTCTAAGTAGCGCACCAGAAACCTGCACCAGAATATCCTGGCCATCAGTAATAATGGTTTGGCCCATATAGGTGACATCGCCTGTCGCAGTAGCACTTGACAAAACGTACACATCCACAAGTGAGTCAACATCTTCGGGATCGTCATCATCTCCGCAACTGGATATAAACACTACAGAAAACAGCATTATGTAAAATAAAACTGTATTTTTGGCAAGATTTGAATTGATATTCAACATGTAATCATGGTTTTTTAACATTTGATTGTACTTTATGAGTTTGTTATTTAGAGTGCAATAATCATTCAAATTTGCATAAAACAAAATATCTTTTTTGCAAAGCTACTGTCTAAATATACTTTCGAAATTCGATAATGAAATCAATCCGTTTTCTACCTACTTTAATTATTCTTACGTCGCTTTTAAGAGTAAACGCACAAAACATCATGATCTTTGGAGAGATAAGTGATGAGAATGGAGAGCCACTTTTTGGTGCTAACATATACTGGCTTAATTCGCTCGAAGGCCAGGTAACAGATCTAAATGGTAATTTCGCCATCTCCAGTTACAGAAAGCCGCCCTATGTATTAGTTATATCGTACGTAGGCTACGAAACCATTCAAGATACCATTAAAACCACAGGATCCTTCAAGAGAGATTATCAATTGAAAGAAGTAGTACTTCTGGGGCAAGAAGTGATTGTCTCAGCCTCTTTACAAGAGGAATCTATTCTCCATTCCAGTGTCACTGTTCAGAAGCTAGGAATAAAAGATATTGAAAAAATGCCCCAGGCAAGCTTTTATGATGGGCTAGCCCAACTCAGAGAAGTAGATCTTAATACCCAAAGTATGACATTCAAAGTTCCAAATACACGAGGTTTTAATAGCAATACCAATTACCGTTTCAATCAAATTATTGATGGAGTGAATAATCAGGCTCCAGGGCTGAACTTTGCGGCCGGAAATCTTTTCGGACTCCCGGAATTGGATGTTGAAAGCATAGAGCTTTTAAATGGAGCCTCCTCAGCCTTGTATGGAGCGGGAGGAATGAATGGCACACTACTTATTGAAAGTAAAGACCCTTTTGACTATCAGGGGCTATCCGCAAGCCTACAATTGGGTGCCCTTAATTTTGACGGTGGAGGAGATGGTACGTTTGACAGCTATCAAAGTGTTGACTGGCGTTATGCAAAAGCACTTTCAGAAAAATTTGCTTTTAAGTTCACCGGATCCGCACTCTCTTCTCAAGATTGGGTAGCTAGCGATACACGAGACAAAACAGCGATTAACGACCCAAACAGCAACCGATGGACCAATCCTGGTTATGATGGAGTCAATGTTTATGGAGATGAGACTTCCCTTCCTTTATCTCAGCCTGGCTTTGCGGAAGGTATCGCAAGAGCATCTTTGGCAGGTCAGGGGATCACACCCGATAACCCTGAATATGATGAGATATTGAATACGATAATCAACGACTTTTCCGATGAATCGCTTACCCGAACAGGATTTTCGGAGTCCTCATTGGTTAATTACGATGTCAACAATCTAAAAGTATCCCTGGCAGGTCATTACAAGATCAATAAAAACACTACCGCAATGCTAGCTGGCACTTATGCAGAGGGGCAGGCTGTTTACTCTGCACAAAATCGTTTCTCCATTGATGATTTCAAGATTTATAACCTTAAAGGAGAGATAGAAAATGAAGATTTTTTAGTTAGATATTGGTATGTTGAAGAAGATGCTGGTTTGACCTACGATGCCGGCGGCACTGCATCATTGATCAATGAATCGTGGAAACCTACTGAGCAATGGTATGGGGATTATTTTACTAATTATTATACAGCCCGGATAATTGGTGGACTTTCTGAAGAACAATCTCACATTGAGGCACGAACAGCTGCTGACAATCGGCAACCTAATGGAGCAATCAGAGATGGAGATGCTCCTTCGATTCCGGTTGAAGGATCTCCGGAATTTAATGCTTTAAGAGACAGTATTGCCAGACTTTCTATCAGTGAAGGTGGCGGAAGAGTACTGGATTTTAGTGCATCAGGACAAGTAGAAGCCAGGTATAACTTTTCCAGATGGTTAAATGGAAAAGATGTGATTATAGGATTCCAGCATAGGCATTACCGTGTAGACAGTGACGGAACCATCTTCTTTGATGAGCCCGGAGATCCCATTCGAATAAAACAATACGCAGTCTATGGACAATATACCGATTCATTCATGAATGACAATTTAAGGATCAATATTTCAGCCAGATGGGATAAAGACACCCGGTTAAATGAAGAAGTAACCCCTAGGTTTTCTCTTTCATATAGCCTGGGTAAAGAAAAGGAACAAACGATTCGATTTTCTGCCCAAACTGCCTTCAGATATCCATCTATATCAGATCAGTGGGTAGATTTATTCACCGGTGCCTATACCGTTGTCGGTGGACAAAAAGAAGTACAAGAACAGTATGGATTTAATAGTACTCCAACCTACGGGTTAACCGGAAATGACCCAATTTTTTCTACCCCGGATACTACAGATCTAAGTAATACTATCCACATCCCAACCTTGAAAAATGAA
>JBCCLN010000037.1:0-23022 GCA_039026865.1 Bacteroidota bacterium
CCATAACTCAAACTTATCAATGTATTTTGTTTTAGGGAAAAACCCTTTTTTTGGATGACTGCTTTATTCACCGCAAATAATGGCGTTTTGATTCAAGTAATTGATTTACCGTAGTTTAATGTTCATACAGAATGATTTTTGATTCCTCAAATTTGGGGAACGATATTGTCCTCTCATTCAAAATCAATTACCTCCTATTCAACGTTTTACCTCATCTCAATGAATAACACCCGAGTTTTCGGGTTAAAACGCAGATGCCCTGCTATGAAGTGGATGTTGCGTTATTATAATGTTTTAATTGAGAAAGAATTGCTAGCCTTTAGTGCTGGTTGAATGGAAGCCAGAATCGTAATTATAATTATTGCAAATACTGTTATAAACACGTCCATCAACTCCACTTTAATAGGGTAGTTGGCTACTACAGAGGATTGCATACCCATACCAACAATGCCAAATTCTTGCTGTACCCAACTAATCCCTAGTCCCAACAAAAGACCTAAACCAGCACCAGTAAAAGCGACAATACAGCCTTCAAATATAAAAATCATGCGGATCAATCTATGAGATGCTCCTTGTGAGAGAAGAACTGAGATATCTTTCTTTTTTTCAATAACTAGCATGGTTAGCGAAAAGAAGATATTTATTGAGGCAATGGCAATAATGGAAGTGAGAGTTAGGAATACGAAAAGCTTTTCGATTTCCAATACTTTGAATAGGGCACTGTGCAGCTCTTCGCCTGACTTAATTGCAAACTTATCTCCAATGAGTAAGGAAATCTTCTTTTTTACCTCCATTTCATCTGCACTGGGATCTAAATACACTTCATATGAGGTAAGCTTATTTTCGTAGTTTAGTAGTTTCCTGGCAAACTCAACAGGAACAAAAACATAATTCTCATCATAATACTTTTCTATTGCGAAGACCCCACCTGGACTAATGTTTAAGACATTGTACATCTTCTCGGGATCTACTACACGGGGACCAATGTTTTTTGGATAATAGATTTGAAGGGTGTAGAAATCATCCTGAAGGTTGATGGAAAGGTCATATTGAACTCCCCTACCAATCAGTGCATACCCAATGCTGTCTTCAACTAAGGGAAACTGACCGGCAACGATTACATTTTTGATGCCGCTATACTTATCAAAAGCCCTGCTAACACCCTTTAATCTCACTACCCGCTGAGACTGTTTGTACCTTAGAAGCACATCGTCTTCAATTACCTCTGATACCGCAATCACTCCTTTCAGCTTTTCCATTTTCGTCATTGTGGAATCGGCATGATGAAAAGACTTGCCTTGAACAGGAGTTATTATCATATCAGGATCAAAGTTTCCGTACATTGTTCTCAACAATCCGCCTAGTCCATTGAACACAGAGAGAGCAACGATTAAACATGCTGTGCCTATTGCCACAACGATCATAGAAATCAATGAAATGATATTTATGAAATTCTTTTTCTTCTTTGAAAGAAAGTATCTTCTAGCAATGAAAAAAGGAAGGTTCATTCTTCTTCTAAGGGAGGGATTTTCAGATCGTCTATCAATTTATCCAATTTTTGCGCTTTTTCTTCCGTTTCATCGTGAAAGAAGGCCAGCTCTGGAATGATCCTGACCCTATCTCCTATTTTTTTTCCTAGCTTGTAGCGGATCTCGCTCTTGATTCCATCCAGATGTTTAAACACGTTTTTCGCTAATTTGATTGGGAATATACTAACATATACTCTTGCGAGGCCTAGATCAGGTGAAACATTGACATGCGAAATCGTTCCAAGTGCAGATTTAAAATAGTAATTTGGATCTTTTTGAAAGATTTCTGCTAGATCTTTTTGAATTTGTTTTGCGTACTTTATTTGCCTTTGACTTTCCATAAATAAAACAAATATTTAAACAATATAATGAAGGGGTTTATTCTATCACCTAATTTCGAATTTTAAATTGTAGGAATAACTTTTTTGAATCATTGCTTCGGTTTTTTAGAATAAATGATCCTTACCGAATAGTTTTTATATTTCTGATCCTTATTATAATCCGATTGGCTCAGCGTTATCTCATTCAGGATACCTCCTATTACGAGCTCAAATGGATTTTACTGGGCGAATGGTTGGGGGGAGGTCATATGATGTACTCGCAAACCTTCGACTACACAGGTCCTTTGGCTGCAATGACTTACAAATTAATTCATATGATTTTTGGAAGGACCCAATTTTTTTTCTGGGTTATCAGCTCGTTACTTATCATTATTCAGGCTAGTATTTTTAATTCCCTTTTATTGAAGAACAAAGTCTACTCTGAGAATAGTTACTTGCCAGCTTTTCTTTACACCCTTCTAATAATCTCTATTCCTGATTTCATGACCCTTTCTCCTCAGCTCATGAGTTTGACTTTTATACTTCTCACATTGAGAAATGTTTTTAGGAGGATAGACAATCAAGTGACCGATGAGCTTTTTTTAAGTAGTGGCATTTTCATCGGATTAGCAGTAATGATTTATTTACCTGCCTGCGTTTTTTTCTTAGTTTTCCTTTTTTCTCTTGTTCTGTTTACTACTGCTATTGCCAGAAGATTATTCCTTTATTTTTTCGGATTCCTGCTAGTGCTCTCGCTCTTCTTCGTTTATTATTATTTATTTGGAGTCCATATTCTATTTGTTGAGAGGTTTATCGTAGATGGATTCTTTGCCTCTACACTTAAGTTTGCGCCCTTAAAAGATCTATTTGTTATTTCTGCTCCCCTGGCATTTGTGTTCCTTATTGCTGTTTTTAAAACAGTGAAATCCGCTAAGCTTACGAATTTTCAGCAAAAAGTACAGCAGGTAATCTGGATTTTGCTGTTAGGAGGTATTGCTACCTTCTTTTTGTCTAACGAAAAGTCAGGTTTAGAACTTTTATTCACAGTTCCTGTGATTGCCTATTTCCTTACACACTATTTCATTCTTCTAAAGAAACAGGTCTTTGTTTTTATTATGCCTGGCGCAGTTATCTTCGGCCTCCTTTTTTATTCGGGATATACTTATCAGAACATTCCAAAATCACTGATCATCAAAGAACAAGATCCTATTGAAGGAAAAGTGCTGGTATTGGGAGAGAAACTCGAGCTTTACGCAAAGTTAGAAATGATTACTCCTTGTTTTAATGAGTATATTTCAAGAAAAGCATTAGAGGGAATTGACTATTATGAAAAAGCTGTCATTTTGTATGATATCCTCCAACAGGCGGATCCGGATATTATCATAGATGAACTAAATGCAATGCCGAAACTGATGTTTAGATTTCCTTATCTGGAAGAAACCTATTCTAAGGTTAGCTCAAGTGACTACCGAAAAATTAACAATTAATTTTATTGATTCTTCTTCCATGCCTACCTCCTTCAAAATCGGTTTCTAAGAAGATCTCAACTAAAGACTCCGCATACTCATAAGCGATAAATCGCGCGGGCAAGCAAAGCACATTTGCATTGTTATGTTTTCTGGCCAGAGAGGCAATCTCGCCAACCCAACACAATGCGGCTCTTACGTTTTCATGTTTATTAGCGGTGATTGCAACTCCATTTCCACTCCCACAAATTAATATCCCAAAATCATGGTCTTTGGCTGCAATGGAAGAAGCTAACGGATGCACATGGTCTGGATAGTCCACAGCATCCTCTGAATCAGGGCCATAGTCTTCTATGTTATGGCCTTTTTCTTTTAGAAATCCAATGAGTCGCTCCTTATAACGAAACCCGGCATGATCGCCACCTATTCCTATGTTCATGTAATCATGTTTGCTTTTAATAGGGCTCTTAGCATTCGATAAACTTTATTCACCAGCGGTAAACATTTCCGGGATTCTAAAAGCGGCCTTTTTTTCATTTGGTCAGTGCTCTTTCGGCTTTTTCTTCCCGTTTTTCAATCCTTTTAGCCAAGAAGATACTCATTTGATACAAAGTCATCAAGGGTAATGCAATTAATATCTGGCTAAAAGGGTCTGGTGGAGTAATCATAGCGCCTAAAACTAATATGACAATGATGGCATGCCTTCGGTATTTTTTCATGAGACCAGAACTTACAAGCCCGGCTTTGGTAAGAAAGTAAACTACAACGGGTAGCTGAAATAGCAAACCACTACCAAGTACAATCACTGTAACCGTGCTAATGTATGAAGATAAGTCAAAGAGGTTTTGTAGCGTTTCTGAAATCTGATAGGTGGCAAAGAAACGAACGGATATAGGAGAAATGATGAAGTAACCGAACAGTACCCCAATAATGAATAGAATACTTACTGAAAAAGTAGCCCCCCTTGAAGCTCTTCTCTCATTTGGATGAAGACCGGGTTTTATGAACCTCCAAATCTCCCAAAACATGTATGGAAAACCAATGACCAATCCAACGACAAAAGATACAGTGATGTGGGTCATAAACTGACTGCTGAGCTTTCTACTCACCAACTCAAAAGAGAGTTCTTCTATGCAAAGAACAGGTGTATCAATGATAGTTGCTAACTCACAAAGTTTCCGATAAGTCCAGAATTCCGTTTTGGAAGGACCAAGAATGATTGTATCTATAATGAAGCTTTTAGCGACAAAGGCCGCCACAGTGAATAATACAATGGCAATCAAAGACCTAATAATATGCCATCTCAATTCTTCAAGATGATCCAAAAAGGACATCTCTTTTTCTTCAGATATTTGATCTAGGGGCATTATTCTTTTACGAGGGTTTTAATTTCTTCTTTTAGCATCGGAAGATGCTTAATAACCACTCCCCAAATTATTTCATTATCCATAATACTGTATCCATGAATTACTTGACTTTATAAGAATCTTCTTTTTTAAGGTATTTTTTTCTTGAAAAGAAATTACAAAAATTGTATTACTAAACTTATTGAAAAAGTCTTGGGTAATTGATCCAAATAAGGAGCGCTTTTCCTTTTTTTCTTCCCGTAAGGAGAAACAATTTGTTTTTATCAGTTTTCTTAAAACCAACTCACGACTTAAATAACGAAACGCCAGACATCCAATTATTGACCTCGGCTTTGACCTCAGCAATCTTTTCTATGTTGTTCTGGTTAGTGATAACCTGATCAATAAGATCCACAATTTTCGACATATCTGATTCTAGAAGACCCCTGGTAGTAACTGCAGGGGTGCCTAAACGCATACCTGAAGTAACAAATGGGCTTTTATCGTCATAAGGAACCATGTTTTTATTGACGGTGATATCCGCTTTGATCAAGGCATCTTCTGCATCTTTGCCTGTGACTTCTTTACTTCTGAGATCAATAAGCAATGAATGGTTTTCAGTTCCTTTGGAACTTACATCATAGCCTTTGCTAACAAAAGCTTGTGCCATCGCTGCCGCGTTTTTCTTTACTTGAAGGATGTACTTCATAAAATCATCAGACAAAGCTTCTCCGAATGCAATCGCCTTTGCAGCAATAATATGTTCTAGAGGGCCTCCCTGTGTACCAGGGAAAACACCAGAATCTAATAGCGAACTGAATTTTTTTACCACTCCTTTAGGAGTAGTTATTCCCCAGGGATTATCCCTATCGTCTCGAATGAGTATAAGCCCACCTCTTGGGCCTCTAAGGGTCTTGTGTGTTGTAGTTGTGACAATATGGCAATATTCAAGTGGATCGTTGAGCAATCCTCTGGCAATTAACCCTGATGGATGAGAGATATCAGCTAAAAGTATGGCCCCCACTTCATCTGCGATTGCTCTAAATCGCTCATAATCCCAATCTCTGCTATATGCAGATGCTCCACAAATGATCATTTTGGGCTTTTTTGCTTTTGCTGTTTTTTCTAGCTGATCGTAGTCAATAAGGCCGGATTCTTTTTCAACCCCATAAAAGTTGGGACAGTACAGTTTTCCAGACATATTTACCAAAGAGCCGTGGGAAAGGTGACCTCCATGTGACAGGTCAAATCCAAGAATCTGATCTCCTTTATTCAAGCAGGCAAGCATCACCGCAGCATTGGCCTGTGCACCCGAATGAGGCTGTACATTCGCCCAGGTTGCTCCAAAAAGTTTTTTAGCCCTTTCTCTGGCTAAATCTTCAATTTGATCTACAACCTCACAACCACCGTAGTATCTTTTTCCGGGTAAACCTTCTGCGTATTTATTGGTGAGTACGCTGCCTGCCGCCTCTTGTACCTGGGGAGATACAATATTTTCAGAAGCAATTAATTCGATGCCTTCTACTTGTCTTTTTCGCTCTGCCTCAATCAGATCGAATACTTTTTGGTCTCTTTTCATATATATAGTCTCTTTTCTAATGGCCGCATAGAATTCATAATAAAGATTCACGTAGGCGGTTCGTCTAGATTGGCCTTCGAATCTTTTCGTTCATTTCTTGCCGGCAAAAATACTCTGAATATTCTATGTGATGGAAAATAACATAGTGTTAAGATCAATCAGCTTTGGAACAAGCGTTGGCGTCAATTCCTTTTGAAAGAAATAAAAAATTTACACAGAAAAGGAAATCGAAATGCATTAATTCCGCCTTTTAGTTTACAATATCTATTCTCTATATAGGTGAATAACTTACCAGACATAAATTTAGGTGTACGACAGTTTCGCATTTATTGACTTGGGTTGCAGATCAGATTTTTTTACCAGATTCCAGTTTCCGCTTTTTTCGGCTACTCGGAGATTGATGATCTGTTGGACTCCCAACAGCGTCCATCTCTGTCCTGAAAGTTTCAAACATAGCGAAATGATCGTCCGGTGGGCAGAATCTGTCGTATACCCGGTCTAGTCATTATCTATTCTCCTGAAGGTGGACATATGAGAAAGCGGGATTTCTGCAAGCCAGGATCACTTGGAAAACAAAATTTGAGATAGTTATGAGGGTAAGGAAAATTTTTAAATAAGATAAAAAGGGGCTTGCTAAAAACGCTGTAACGTCTGCATCCGATGAGCATCTAGCTTTACAAAGCTGAAAAGCAAAATGGTAAACGCCCAAAGCGAGGAACCACCATAACTAAAAAATGGTAAGGGTATACCAATCACAGGAAACAAACCGATAGTCATTGCAATATTTACCGAGAAATGAAAGAAAAGAATTCCTAAAACACCATACCCAAATACCCTGGCAAACCTCGACTTTTGTCTTTCTGCCAAATAAACTACTCGGAGCAGCAGCGTAGAAAACACGATCAAAAGGGAGATACTTCCAATCCATCCATGCTCCTCGCCAATGGTACAAAAAATAAAATCGGTAGACTGCTCGGGCACAAAATCAAATTTAGTTTGGGTGCCCTCCAAAAAACCTTTGCCCGTGAACCCTCCCGAACCTATTGCTATTTTGGATTGCGTTACATTCCATCCCACACCAAGGGGATCGATATTAGGGTTTACTAATGATAGTACCCTTTTTTGCTGATGAGGTTTTAAGACATCTGTAAGAATGAAATCAACGCTTTTAACGACAAATGTGACTACAATACCAACTCCAACGACATATATCAACTTCTTTGGATTTTTTGCCGTCAGGCCTATCCCTAGAAGTACGCCAATAGCAATGACCACAAAAAGAACGGTTTGATTAACCAGCAATGTCAATAGAAATACCAAGACAATCGAACCTACTATTGCGAGCAAATTGGAATGCATTCCCTCTCTGAACATTGGTACTATTAAAGCCCCAAAGACTAACCCAGTGCCGGTATCTCCCTGAAGTATGGTAAGGGTCATTGGAATGAGAATAATGAAGAAAGAAATAGCAAGAGTTTTGATGTCTTTTAAGTTTCTATTCGGATTTTCCAAATATTTAGCCAATGCTAAAACAGTTGCAAACTTGGCAAACTCTGAAGGTTGCCCACCAAATCCACCAAATCCAATCCAGGATCTTGATCCGGCTACTTCTTTCCCACCTATGAGTATAAGAAGTAGAAACCCAATAAATACGCCATAGATAACGTATGCGAAAGAGTTAAACAAATTGCGGTCAAGAAAGAAAAGAACTAGAATGATGAAAACAGAAGCGCAGATCCAAACAAACTGTTTGCCTGCGCTCACAGAAAGATCAAAAATTTCTTTTTCTAAATCAGGATCATACTCTGCGGCATATATATTTAGCCATCCTGCTATTACGAGCAATCCAAAAAGAAGCACCGTAACCCAATCAATTTTCCGTGATAGTAAGTCTTGACGCATCTTTTGGTAAATATTTTTCTTCTAAAACATAATCTTCCAGCCACTGTCGGGAGACCTCTCCAAATACAAATTTCTCCGCAATAAGACTAGCCACCGATACAGCGGCTCTTCCTCCCTGACCTGCATTCTCTACGTAAGCTGCCACGGCAATTTTTGGATTGTCCAGTGGCGCGAATCCCATGAACCCTGAATGGTCTTCTCCATGTGGGTTTTGTACCGTACTTGTTTTCCCTGCAAGTCTAAGGCTATCCATATAACCTCGTCTACCTGAACCTGCCTTTACCACCATTTCCATCCCCGTAACCACGGTTTGATACAAAGAAGGATTAAAAGGAAGTCGTTCTTTTTTGATATTCTGATTTGGCCAGTTTTCTATTCGCTCCACCACATGTGGAGTGATGAAATAACCTCTATTAGCAAGGATAGCTGCCAGATTTGCCATTTGCAAGGGAGTCACTAATAACTCTCCCTGACCTATACTTAATGATGCGATATTTGAATACTTCCACCTTTCTACACCATATACCCCATCATACCATTCTATACTTGGAACATTTCCGTTTATTTCGTTAGGTAAATCAATCTCCAGTTTTCGACCTAAACCAAACTCCATTACATAGTTTCTCCATTTTTCGTAACCAATTCTCGCATCTAGAAACTGGCTCTCCCTAACGCCTTTTTCCACCACTCTTCTCATAATCAGGTAGAAGTAATTATTGGATGATTTCTGAATTGCCTTCTCCATCCAGTACTTCCCAGGAGGGGCTAGATCCCCTATGTTAGATCCATCCGTTTTGATGATTTCATCTGGCTGCACCACGCCTTCATGCATTGCTATAATTCCTTGAATAGTTTTAAACATTGATCCAGGAGGATATCTTGCTTGTAGAGGACGATTAAAAAGGGGCTTGTCCTTATTAGTTTCAAGGTCGGGAAAAAACTTACTAAGGTTTTTTCCACTTAAAAGTTGAGGGTCGTAAGAAGGAGCAGAAACCAACGCTAATACGCGCCCGGTTTTAGGTTCAAGGGCTACCACGCTTCCCACTTTTCCTTTCATAAGCTTCTCAGCATATTGCTGAAGCTGAAGGTCTATGGTTAAATGTATATTTTCCCCTGGTATGGGAATAGTGTCATATGCTCCATCTCTGTATCGATCTTTTATTACCCCTTGAACATTGACTACTTTGTAGCTTATCCCTCGCCTTCCTCGTAAATTTGATTCATATTCCTTTTCGATTCCACCAATACCTATATAATCTCCTTGCCTGTAATAATTCGTTGTGTCTTTGTCTAGATGACTTCTGCTTACTTCACCAATATACCCCAGAATATTGGCCATTGATGCTATATGGTAGGAGCGAATTGTGCGTGGCAGCACATAGAATCCTGAATAATTGATCAACTGATCCTGTATTTTAGCAAATACGGTATCTGATAGTTGCTCTTGAAATATGGAAGCAAGTATCGAAGAATAGTTCTTAGCTTTCTCAAATTTCTTTTTAAATCCTTCCTCTGTGATTCCTAGCATCTTACAAAAACTTGTCGTATCCTTCACCTCTGCTTCCTTAGGCACCACCATCAGGTCATACACCGGCGAATTATAAATAATTAAGCTATCGCTGTTGTCAAAAACCAATCCTCGATAAGGGTATTCTATGGTTTTTTGCACCACATTATTCTCAGCAGCAATCTTATAATCCTTATCGATTATTTGAATATGGAAAAGGCGAATAGCAAAAATAAGTGCTATCACTACAATGATCGCTCGCAAGATCAAAGATCTATCTATCATGCTTTCTTTCTATTTCCACTGGAAGTAAAGTTCACCAAGAAAATGATTAAACCACTAAAAAGAGTACTGAAAAAAACCTTCCCTATTATTTGTCCAAAAAAGTGGAACCCTCCATTTTCCACCATAAAAAGTACCAAATGATGCACAAATATCAATGGAAGGATAAATGCAAAAAATCCTGTTGTTTTTAGAGACAATATGTTCAGATTAGAAAGTTCTCTCCAATCACTATCAATAAGCGAAAGCCAAAAATTTCTAAAAAACATGATAAAAACACATGCTGAGGCATGTATTCCCGGTGTATTGCTAAAAACATCAACGAGCAGGCCTGAAAAGAAACCTATTATCAGTAGATATGATCTGCTGATATTAACCGGGAGGAGCAATAGAAATCCAACGTAAAAAAAACCAAATGCTCGATCAAAAAGCGTAATGCGATGAATAAGTGGAAGCTGAATTAGCATTAAAAAAAAGAAGTTTAAAACCTGTTCTCGTATACTTAATCTATTCATAGAAGTTCCAGAGAATCTTTTTCTTGCTTTAATAAATCTTTAATTGCGTAGACATGATCGAGCGATGTAAAATCCGTTGCGAGTTGTATTCTTGCCTTATAAAAAGTCATCTGATCTTTAAGGTCAAATTCATCTATAATCCCGATTAAAATATCTTTAGGGAAGACGGAATTAAAACCAGAAGTCACTACAGAATCCCCCTTTTTTAACTTGATATGCCTGGGTATATATTTTAACTCCGCATGCAAATAATTAGCCTGATCCCATTGAACCGTACCCTTCGTTTGCGTCCTTTTCACTTTAGATGATATGAGGAGGTTTGGATGGAGAAGTGAATAAACGGTGGCGAAATTATTCGATACAGATTTAACTTGACCAACAATACCTGAAGTAGTGATTATACCCATACCTACTTCTATACCATCTTTTTTTCCAGCTGATATCGTGAGAAAATTAGAACTTCTATTCACTGAGTTGGCAACTACTCTAGCTCCTATCACTTGGTATCTATTTATAGTATCAAGAAAAGCGGTCGGTGAAGTTCTTAGTTTTCTCAGCTCTTCCTGAAGAAATTCATTCTCATGCATCAATCGTTCATTGATTTTGTCTAACTCAAAATAGTCAAAGACGTTTTGAGAAGACTGTGAGACAAAACCTGATAGTTGATTACTCGAATTAAAAAAGCTTGCGTTGTAGCGATTATTATAGCTTACTAACAGCCAAATACTTAGAATTTCCAGAACCAAAAAAACACCAATCTCTCGTCGCTTATAAAGGAAATTTAAGAGCCGCTGCATTCACTTTATTATGTCATTAAGACTGCTTTGAAATTATTTATGCTTTTAAGAGCTGCCCCAGTACCCCGTACTACCGCTCTCAAAGGATCTTCCGCAATATGAATAGGAAGTTTTGTTTTCATCGATAACCGTTTATCCAGACCTCTCAACATCGCCCCTCCGCCGGTAAGATAAATTCCATTATCGTAAATATCTGCTGACAGCTCAGGGGGAGAAATCTCCAATGCCTTGAGTACGGCCTCTTCAATCTTAGAGACGGATTTATCAATTGCAAAGGCGATTTCTGAGTAAGAGATTTTGATCACTTTTGGTATTCCTGTCATTAGGTCTCTTCCCCTAATTTCATAGTCTTCGGGACTATCATCCAGTTCCGTAAGAGCCGAGCCAACTTCAATTTTCACTTTTTCCGCAGTCCTTTCTCCTATAAGTAGGTTGTGTTGCCTTCTCATATAATCAAGAATATCTTTATTGAAAGAATCACCGGCAACACGTATGGACTGATCGCAAACAATCCCGCTTAATGCAATGACGGCAATTTCAGTAGTACCTCCTCCGATATCAACCACCATACTACCAATAGGTTGGTCAATATCAATTCCTATACCTATAGCAGCGGCTATTGGTTCGTGAATCATGTATACTTCTTTAGCTCCGGCGTGCTCCGCTGAATCTCGTACAGCCCGTTTCTCTACTTCTGTAATCCCTGAAGGGATACAAATAATCATTCGATGGGATGCAGGTAACAAACTCTTCTTCCCATGTTCCATCATTTTGATCATTCCTCTAATCATATGTTCCGCAGCGTGAAAGTCTGCAATAACACCATCTTTTAGCGGACGAATTGTTTTGATGTTTTCATGAGTTTTTTCGTGCATCTGCATAGCACTTCTGCCAATTGCCAAGACTTTGTTGTTGCTTTTGTCAATTGCAATAATGGATGGCTCGTCTACTACTACTTTGTCTTTACTGATAATAAGCGTGTTAGCGGTTCCCAAATCTATTGCAATGTCGCTTTGAAAAAAATCGAAAAGACCCATTAATTCCTATTCAAAATAAGATCACGAATTTAGAATCGTTTGAGCACAAAAACTAAATATGGGAAATCGAAGAAATAATTAGGTAGTAAGACTTGTTTTAGATTTAAGTACTTTGAGTCTTGACCTTAACTCATTCACTGTTTCCTTTGACAATTCCATATAGATCCGAAAACTTTCATTGGCAACTAACTCTTCACTGATCAACAGTTCAAATGCTCTATTTTGAGCAGCTTTAACCTGCTTTATTTTTTCTACCGCCTCAATTGGTTTTTTCAATAATGAAATATGATTCTTAATTGTGATGAGGTCTTCATAAAATTCGTCAATGCGGTCTTTCTTTTTCTGGGCTTGCCATTTGGCTAACGATACAAGCCCACTCCACGTCGCGATTATCAGTGATAGGATCACCCCTCCCAGTTCGGCATATCTTTCAAGAAAACTAGGCTCATCCCGATCTAAAAATGTTCTGGCACCTTCGTGCAGCGGAATATTTAGTTTTCCCTGATTGAAGTCTTCGTGCATACCCATATATAAAAGCGGATCAATGGAAGTAAATATTTGACGATTTCTTAGTATTGTTTTTGTAAAATCATTTACGGGCACTTCCCCTAAACTTGAGCGCACCATCACAACCAGATCTACTGAAAAGGTTACAATGGGCTCATGAGAAAGATCCCAATAGGAATCTTTGGGAATAATAAAAGGCGACAGCCTAGGATACTTCAATGATACTCCTTCTACTGTTGAAGCATTCCCGATATTCTCAGGTAAGTCAAAAGAGAAAATCTGATAACCTTCATATTGCTTGAGCATATCTTCAGATAACAAGTTTGAAAGTTCGGTCACCATATCTGCCTCAAACATTTCGAAAGTCACATCTACTCTGGATAGGTCCACATCATAAAAATCAAATAAATCCATCATCAAATTATATGTAGGAGACTCTTCTTTTCCTATATAAATTGGTTTATCGTAAATCAATTCTTCAAAAGTGGTGAGTTTTTCTTCGCTTCGGTAAAACAGGTGGAGGATCTCTGAATAAACGGAAAATAACGAATTGATCTCTTCTTTGTAGCTAACGTAATTTTCCACAAGAGCAAAGTCTACAGTCCCTAACAATAGACTGTCTAAGTTTTGATCTGTCCCCTCACCTTCGATAATCAAGAAATCGGTATTGTAGTACGTTTCCTCCAGCAGAACTTCCATTTTTTCTGCGATCTCCCTGTTAGGGCCTTCATTGTTATAAATAAATGAAAAAGTTGTGAGTGTGGGATTACAAGTGGCCAATAAAATGGCCAATGATAAAATAACAATTAGTCGACTCATAGCGCATATTACGAATAAATTAAAAATACTTCCAAATTTTTTAGGTCTCATATTGAACATATGTCGATGTATATGCTGAATACGCTCTATCGTGATTTTAAGCTATTTTAGACCTAGTTTTGCTCTTAAATTCAAAAAAATCCATCATTCTCTATGAAGAGAAAAGTTTCTTTTAAGGACAGATTAAACTATCGTTTTGACAGCTTTGTATCTCAGGGTACCGTCTCTATGATCAAAGGATTGGGGATCATTACTTTAATTGTTATCACACTATTTGGCATTACGCTATTAGCGTTGGGTTTGCATCCGGATCATGACATGAATTTTAATATATTAGAATCAGTTTGGGTAAACCTTACTCATGCGCTTGATCCCGGAGTTCTTGGAAATCATGATGAAAACTGGCCGTTCAGGCTCTTCATGCTTCTTACAACCGTGCTTGGTCTTGTCATTATCTCCACTTTGATCGGGTTGGTATCCAATGGTATCCTTACGAAACTGGAAGTGTTGAGAAAAGGAAGGTCTTTTGTGATTGAACAAGATCATGTGCTTATTTTGGGCTGGTCTTCTAAAATATTCACCATCATTCCTGAGCTTGTACAAGCAAATGAAAACCAGAAAAGGGGAATAATCGTCATCCTGGCCGATATGGATAAGGTGATTATGGAAGACGAAATAAAGGATAAGGTTGGCAACACAAGGAACACGCAAGTAATATGCAGAACAGGAAACCCTATTGATGTTCACGATTTGCAAATTGCAAATCCATTTGATACCAAATCCATTATCATCCTAGACAAGGAAAATGAAAACTCCGATAGCCAGATCATCAAAACAATTGTAGCCATTGTTACTAACCCAAACCGTAGAAAGGAACCGTATCATATCACTGCGGAGATGGAGGACAAGCGAAACTTTGAAGTGGCTAAGATGGTGGGTGGTGACGAAGTAGAATTGATATTGTCGGATGAGATCATTTCAAGAATTACAGTTCAGACTAGCCGACAATCTGGGTTGAGCGTTGTGTATCAAGATTTAATGGATTTTGAAGGAGATGAAATTTACTTTGAAGATGCGCCTGAATTGGTTGGAATGACTTTTCGGGATATTCTTTTTGCTTATGAGGATTCTGCAATAATGGGAATTCAATATGTAGACAAAAGTGTAGAGATAAATCCTCCAATGGATACAGTCTTCAAGGAAGGTGATCGGATAATTGGGATAACAGAAGACGATGATACCTTGATTCCAAATGTTAAAAATCCAGGCAATCCTCACGAAAGTAAGATTGTCTATACAGAACCAGAACAACAGAATTTAGAAAAAATTCTAATCATTGGTTGGAACAACAGGGCGAAATATATTATTCAAGAGCTAGACAATTATGTTCCTCAAGGATCCTCCGTGCGTGTAGTATCAAAATTTTCGCATGCAGAGAAAATTGTCAAGAAATTCAATAAAAAAATCGACAATATAGCGTTTCAATTCGATATTGAGGATACAACGGATAGAGAAACATTGGAAAGTATGAAGCTGGAAGAATATGACTACATCATTCTTCTTAGTTACTTAGACAATTACCCTATTCAGGAAGCTGATGCTCAAACACTTATTACCTTACTTCACTTGAGAAACTTTACTGAGCTAAACGGTAGCAAGTATAAGATTGTAAGTGAAATGTTGGATATTCGTAACCGTCAATTAGCAGATATCACTAGTGCGGACGACTTTATAGTTAGTGACAAGCTGGTGAGTTTGTTAATGAGCCAAGTGGCTGAAAACAAATATCTTATGCGTGTTTTTGAAGACCTATTCGATGCTGAAGGTTCTGAAATTTATATTAAGCCTGCTAAAGAATATGTACAGACAGGACAATCTATGAACTTTTACACTATATTGGAGTCTGCAGCCAGAAAAAACGAAGTAGCTATTGGATATAGGATCATGAATCTTGCTAAATCACCTGAAGAGCAATATGGTGTAGTTCTTAACCCGAAGAAATCCGAAGAATTTATGCTTGAAGGAGATGACATGGTGATCGTCTTATCTGAAGACTGAGTATTCAATAATGCCTCACATCCTACATCTGTCAATTGCTTTCTCTGCACGATATCATCTTGTGATTGGTTTTTTAGATATAAATTACTTTATTATTCATCATTTAGGTCCCGAAACAGGAAGAAATATCTTATTGTTTAGGATTATTATTGAGCATTAACATATGATTTATTAAAAAAGCACTGAATTTTGTAGATTGATTTTCTACAATTGTAGTTTCTCATTTGAGCAGATATAAGTGATTTAATCGAGCTAGAATCTTCTCAATGATTACCTTGTTACTACTTACAATACGCTAACCTCATTATAACATTACTATAACATTGATAAGATTCTAAAGTATGCCAACCTATGAAGAGGAAATAGATTTTTTTTTAAAAGAAATCGAAGCAAAGAATCCTCACGAACCTGAGTTCTTGCAAGCAGTAAAAGAAGTAGCCGAAACAGTCATTCCATTTATTGCCGAAAACATCAAGTACCAAAACAAGAACATTTTGGAAAGCATTTGTGAGCCAGAACGTGTGATCATGTTTAAAGTGCCTTGGCAAGATGATGAGGGAAAACTTCAAATAAACCGTGGGTTCAGAATTCAGATGAACTCAGCAATCGGACCCTACAAAGGAGGTCTGAGGTTTCATCCTACGGTGAATCTAAGTGTTTTAAAATTTCTGGCTTTCGAGCAAGTATTTAAAAACAGTCTGACCACATTGCCAATGGGAGGAGGAAAAGGAGGATCCGACTTTAATCCGAAAGGCAAAAGCGATAATGAGGTGATGCGATTTTGTCAAAGCTTTATGACAGAACTTTCTAAACATATCGGCCAATTTACAGACGTTCCTGCCGGTGATATAGGTGTTGGAGGCAGAGAAATCGGCTACATGTTTGGGCAATACAAAAGACTGCAAAATGAGTTTACAGGAGTGCTCACCGGAAAAGCTATAGAATTTGGCGGCAGCCTCATTCGCCCAGAAGCTACCGGATACGGTTGTGTTTATTTCAGCCAAGAGGTGCTTAAACATAGAAAGGATTATCTTCAAGGTAAGGTTTGTACTGTTTCGGGTTCAGGAAATGTGGCACAATATGCAATGGAGAAACTTATCCAAAGTGACGCTAAGGTCATAAGCGTTTCTGATTCGGAAGGCTCTATCTACGATAAAGACGGAATAGATGAAGAAAAACTTGCCTTTATTAAAGAACTAAAAAATATAAAGCGAGGAAGAATATCTAAGTATGCAGATAAATATAAAAGCGCTGAGTTTAGGAAAGCTGAAACTCCCTGGAGCATTAAGTGTGATTTAGCCTATCCCTGTGCAACCCAAAACGAACTCCCTATTGGATGTGCTAAAAAACTAGTGGAAAATGGATGTATAGGTGTCTTTGAAGGGGCCAATATGCCTGCTACCATAGAATCTATAGAGCTGTTTAAAGAAAAAAAGATCATGTTCAGCCCCGGAAAAGCATCCAATGCAGGTGGTGTGGCAACTTCAGGACTTGAAATGTCCCAGAACTCATTAAGACTCGCATGGACAAAAGAAGAAGTGGATGAAAAGCTACATGGTATTATGAAAAACATACATGATAGATGTGTGGCTTTTGGAAAAGTTGATCACAATTATGTGGACTATGTAAAAGGCGCGAATATCGCAGGATTTGTGAAAGTAGCTGATGCCATGCTTGCACAGGGAGTAAGCTAAGATTGCTAGAATCATTTGAAAAACCCACTTTTTGGCCCAACTCTTCAGTACTCAAAATTTCAAAACCCTTATTTACGACCAGCAAACTACGTTTTTAGAATTCTAAAACCCTCGATTTGAACCAAAAATCCAGTTTTGCAAAGGATTCTGCTAGTCTTTTCTCAATAGCCCAAAGCTATTAATTCTTTTATTATTGTAAATTACCGTTTTCAAATACTCCAACTCGGAGAACCCTTTTAGCATATACTCATACAATGAAGGATTTAGCGCATATGAAATATGGCCATCCTGAAATTCATATTTTCCATTTCCTTTGGCTTTTACCTCTTGCCCAATCATTGCAGAATCCATGGAAAAGTACAATACGCCTTGCGTGTTCAAATGCTGAACAATGTTTCTCCAGATAAGTTGAAAATCCTGCTCATTTTCAGCGAAATGTAAAATCCTACTACAAATGATAACATCGAACTCTTCGGATAAATCTATCTCTTGCATTCTTCCTACTTGAAATCGAGCGATAGCAGTTTTTGATGACTTAGACAGATAATCAATCAAGCTTATTCGTGAAGCGTTCTGATCAATTCCCAAATATTCATATTCCTCATTAATAAAGAAAATCCCATTCCTACCCTCACCACAACCAATATCTAGCACTTTTCCCTCCTGAGGAATTTTCCCTTTAAGAATCGCATCTATAAGGAAAAGATCCATGTCCCCAAAATAGTTATTGATATCTCGAATTTTCATTGCTTGATCAAATACGTCAAAATCCAAAGAAATTATTAATACGCGCAACCATACCCAACAACTTTCCGTTTTCGACAAAATCGAAAGAAATAAATTCTTCACGCAAGTTAGGAAATGAAATTAAAGCTATGAAGGGGACTAATCTAGGAGAGCTGGAAGAACTCGTAATGCTTTCTGTTGGTATTTTGTACAATGATGCCTACGGACTTAGCATCCAAAAGGAAATAAAAAATCGATGTAAAAGAGCCATTGCCATAAGTACTGTTCACTCGGTGACCAGCCGTTTAGAAGAAAAAGGATACCTCAGAGCTAGATATGATGGCGCTACACCAGAGCGCGGAGGAAGAAGAAAGAGACTCTTTACTTTGACAACATCCGGAAAAGCAGCTATTGTGAACATGCGAGAAATAAGAGAAGAAATGTGGAATGCCATTCCTAAAGTGGCCTTATCAAATGGATAAAAAACCAAAGATCCTTTCTATCACAGATAATCTATTGGCGCGTTTCTGTAAACCTTCAATTCTAGAAGGAATACTTGGCGATCTGGAGGAATCTTATTTTGAAAATAAAGTACAAAAAGGGGTCTTTCAAACTAACATGATTCACCTTTTTCAAGTGATCGGTTTTTTAAGGCCAAGATTTAAAAAGAGGTCAAAACACTTAAATATAGAAGCGATGCTTAAAAACTACTTTACATCTACCATCAGAAACTTGAGAAAACAAACGTTTTATGCCTTTATCAACATTTTTGGATTAGTTGTTGGTATGACTGCAGGATTCATAATCCTTCAATATGTTTATTTTGAACTGACCTATGATGACTTTTTTGAAAATAAAGAAAACATCTATCGGGTACAGACCAATAGGTATAATAATGGTGAATTATCTACACAATGGGCGGCAGGTTGTGCAGGTGTCGGATTACATATGAATGAAGATTTTCCTGAAGTAGAGGACTTTGTAATTATGCACAGTAGCAGAGCTGAAATTTCTTATGATAAAAGGTATTTCCAGCTTACTCATCCATATTATGCGAGCGCAAATTTCTTTGAGTTTTTCTCAGTACCCCTTATCAGAGGAGTAGATAGCCTCGTTCTTAAAGACCCCTGGACGGTGGTGCTAAGCGAAACATTGGCACGAAAAATATTTGGTGATGAAGATCCTGTGGGTAAAAGAATTAAGCAAAATGATCACACAGATTTTACTATAACCGGTGTTTTTGAAGATCTTCCGGAGCGATCTCACATGAAGTTTGATCTCTTATATTCTTTTGAATCCTATGTGCTATTTACCAGTTCCAACTCCAGGACAGAATGGCAATGGGATGGCTTTTTGAATTACGTATCACTGTACCCCGGTACTAACCCCGAAGAACTTTCTGAAAAATTTCCGGACTGGATCCAAACGCGTGAAGGGGAGCAGCTGGAACAACACAATGCAGGCATGGAATTTATTCTCCAACCACTAGCAAAAATTCACTTAATTTCTAATTATATATCGGAAATTAAACCAACTGGTAATGGAAAGACCATCTATTTTCTGTTAATAATTGGAATGTTTGTTCTTTTCATAGCTTGGGTCAATTATATCAATCTCACCACTGCGAGAGCGCTGAATAGAGCAAAGGAAGTAGGGATCAGGAAAGTACTTGGGAGTTATAGAGGACAACTTATTTTTCAATTTATGTTTGAATCTCTGGCATTAAACTTTGTAGCATTTCTTATTGCCTCATTGATGGTTCTTCTCTTATTTCCAAGTTTTAATGAGTTTATAGGAAGAAATATGTTATATACGTGGCCAGATGCTCCCATTTTTTGGTGGGGCCTATCCGGATTATTTGTATCAGGCTTCATTCTTTCTGGTTTCTATCCGGCCTTTGTTCTCTCCAAATTCAAACCTATTACCGTACTCAAAGGCAAATTTTCGGGCAGCGCCGGGGGTAATACTTTAAGAAGAGGGTTAGTCACTTTTCAATTTCTGGCTTCTGTGATACTCATTATCGGGACCTACGTGGTTTTCAAACAGATGGACTATATGCAGTCACAAAACCTCGGAGTTAATATCAATCAAAAAATGATTATTCATACACCCAATTTTGGGAGTGATTCTATTTCAAACATTAAAGACGCTTATTTCAAAAACCTTCTTACTTCCAACTCCTCCGTTCTAAATCACACTATATCAACGGCAGTTCCCGGAAGAAAAGCAGATTGGAATGCAGGAGGGATACGCTTAATCAACCAAACAGAAGCTGAAAGCAATCAATACAGAGTTATTGGATGTGACGATCAGTTCATTGATTTTTATGGAATTGAAATGTTGACAGGTAGAAACTTTAATCGCACTTTTGGCTCTGAAGAAGAGAACGTTCTCTTCAATGAGGCCGCCATTAAGGTTATAGGATTAAATGATGCCAGTGAAGCTATCAACCAAAAAATCTATTTCTGGGGAGACACATTCAATATCGTGGGTGTAGTAAAGAATTACCGGCAAGAATCACCTAAAAAAGCATACGATCCATTGATCTTTAGGTATTTTGAATCTCCTGATGGTTATTATTCCATAGACATAAACACCACCAATATGAGAAATTCCGTGGAACAGATTCAGGCTAATTGGGAGGACGCTTTCGGAACTAAAATCTTCAACTTTTTCTTCTTAGAAGATTACTACAATGGGCAATACAAAGCAGAGGTCCAATTTGGATCAATCTTTGGGATTTTTGCCATTTTAGCCATTCTAGTTGCATGCCTTGGACTATTTGGCTTAGCCTCTTACATTACTGGTTTAAGATCAAAAGAAGTAGGAGTGAGAAAAGTACTGGGAGCTTCCATGAATCAACTACTTAGATTACTAACCTGGGACTTTATCAAATTAGTGATTATTTCTATTACTATGGCAGTTCCTTTGAGTTGGTGGCTTATGAACAGTTGGCTTCAGGACTTTGATAATCGCGTTGAATTAGGTCTAGATGCCTTTCTGATTCCAGCTTTACTCATGGTGTTAATCGCTATTGCAACAGTATCGTGGCATACAGTAAGAACAGCAAACTTGAATCCCGCAGAGACGCTTCATAATGAATAATTAGTTTCTATTAATTTCAATATTTCGGTGAAATCCACCAGATAATTCGTTGATAGGCATGATCACTGTAAGCAAATCATCTTCGTATTCCGCTGAGATTCCCTCCAAGAATACATCTTCGGTCAATTTAAAAATCCCGATTAAATTGGGCAGACTTATCTCCTGTAACTTTATCTGTTGATAAACCATTAAGTTGCTATTGTTTATTTCTACTTTAAGATCATCTGGATCAATTGAAGGCGTATTAATCTGGATCCGATAGTGATCTACTTCTTTTGTAGTTTTAAAACTAGTGTATAAAGAACCACCATCGACTATATTGGTAAAATACGCTTTCCGGGCCAGAATTTTTGAAATTTCTTTATATATTTTCATCGCAAACCTTTTGAGAATAACGATAGCAAATCTCATTCCATATCCAATTAGGATTTTTTATCTCAAAATTGTCTACTATGGAGCTCTTGTTCTCTAAAAAGTTGAATACGCTAAAAAAGGTACCACCATCTTTTCATTAGTATTTCATCTAAAAAGGGGGAATTACTCATTGAAACATTCGTTTTCATAGATTTTCTTATTCTAAGAAAACAGTAAAACCAAGCGAATATTGAAACCTAATTATTCATCATTTATCATAAATCCTGTTTAGGAATCTTGAACCAAGATACCGCCATAATGGCTTGAGCTCAATAAAGTGAAGACAAAATGGCTGATTATAAATTTTCTACAAGATCAGTAAAACAAAGAAACGTTTCGTCCAGTCTGGTGTCTTTTCCAAAAGATATGATATAATACCACTCAAAACTCAAAATGTGCATGAACCCGATCACAGCATCTTAACCAAGTAACCAAAGAACATGATCTAAAAATCGTGGGAAATGCTACATAGAACTAAAAATTATACAACAACATGAAAAAGACGTTATTTCTATTATTTGTGATAGCAACCTGTTCAGCAGTTTGCCAGGATAGACCTAAGACATTAACCGGCAATGATCCGGAAGAAATTTCTGGTTTTGGAAGTGTATTATTCTCATTTACGACGATTGATGGCGACCTTTCTACACTGAGTGGAGGCGGTGGAGCTGTTTTATTAGATAATAGTTTTTACATAGGAGGTTACGGCCTAGGACTCACTGGCAATAACGAATTGGAAATAGATGGAAATGACTATTCTACAAGTTTCGGTCATGGGGGCTTTTGGTTAGGTTATAATATCAATCCTGCAGATCTTATCCATTTTGGCGTAGACACAAAGCTTGGTTGGGGAAGAATCAAAACCAGATCAAACGCGATAATAGATGGAAAAATAACAGATGATATTTTTGTGTTTAATCCATCAGGCTTTGTAGAGGCGAACATTAACTATTGGTTTAAAATAAATGCAGGGGCGGGGTTTCAAAAAACTTTCGGTGTTGATAGCGACATATACGGTTCATCGGATTTTGACGGACCTACATTTAACATTTCGCTGCTATTTGGCTGGTTTAATTAAGACTTTCCCTTGATCAAACCCGCAGTTCAAGACATTTTAAAATAACATAGAGCAGTTAACTCCCCGTGGCAGCCATGTAAGCCTATGAATTTAAATGGTGATTGATCCCTACCTTCATTTTTAGATGGAATGTAAAACCCTGATTGAGAAATAATCAGGGCTTTGAAACGCTGAATGGTGAGCCTGAAAAAACAGGTATCCCATATAGGATACTATTAGTTTTAAAAGAGACATTTCATGCTGCATTTTTTTGTGATCTAATAAATGAACTGGTGCCAAGCTAGATAGGATGATTCACCACAACTAGTGGTGGGTTGATTCAAGTAATTAATTTACAGCAG